>NZ_JBFAPH010000266.1:0-8492 GCF_040675635.1 Streptomyces sp. NPDC049577 | reverse complement strand
CACGCACACCGCGTAGAAGGCGAGGAAGGACCAGAAGGCGGGCGTTCCGGAGCCGCCGCCCGTGCCGCCGCCGTAGGCGGCGCGGAAGGACAGGTTGATGGCGACGCCACCGAGCGCGCCCACCGCTCCGGCGATGGCGATCGCCGCGCCGGACAGCCGCCGGGCGGCCGCGGCCGAACCGGTCTGCTGCGCGAAGACGGCGGGGATCATCTTGTACGTCGAGCCGTTGCCGACCCCGCTCAGCACGAACAGCGCGGTGAAGGCGGCGATGAACAGGCCGAACGAGCCCCTGGCGGAGGCGATGAGCAGCACGACCGTGCCCAGGGCCAGGCCCACGAAGCTCCACAGCGTGACCCGGGCGCCGCCCCACCGGTCGGCCATCCGGCCGCCGCTGGGCCGCGCGACCGAGCCGAGCAGCGGCCCGAGGAAGGTGTAGGAGGCGGCCTGGAGCGGGGTGGAGCCGAACTGGTTCTGCAGCACCAGCCCGAAGGCGAAGCCGTAGCCGATGAAGGAGCCGAAGGTGCCGATGTACAGCAGCGAGATCCACCATGTGTGGGGGCTGCGGGCGGCCTCGCGCTGGGCGCCCGGCGCGGCCCGCACCGCGTCCAGGTTGTCCATGCGCAGGGCGGCGGCCAGGGCCACCAGCGCGATCAGCGGCAGGTACACCGAGGCCACGTACGCGGGGTGGGTGTCCCCGGCCGTGGCGATGACCAGCAGGCCGAGCAGCTGCACGGCGGCGACACCGATGTTGCCGCCGCCGGCGTTCAGCCCCAGGGCCCAGCCCTGCTTGCGCTGCGGGTAGAAGGCGGTGATGTTCGTCATGGACGAGGCGAAGTTGCCGCCGCCCACGCCGGCCGTCGCGGCGATGACCAGGAAGACCCACAGCGGGGTGCCGGGCCGCTGCACGAAGTACACGGCGAGCAGGGTGGGCACCAAGAGCACGAGGGAGGCGAACACGGTCCAGTTGCGGCCCCCGAAGCGGGTCACCGCATAGCTGTACGGCAGCCGCAGCACCGCGCCGACCAGGGTCGGCGTGACGACCAGCAGGAACTTCTCGCCGGGGCTGAAGCCCAGGCCGATGGCCGGCGACATGAACAGCACCAGGACCGACCACATGCTCCACACGGAGAAGCCGATGTGCTCGGAGGCGATGGACAGGATCAGATTGCGGCGGGCTATGTGCTTGCCGCCGCGTTCCCAGAACTCCTCGTCCTCCGGATCCCAGTCCTCGATCCGGCGACGGGGTGGTGCGGTCGTGGTCGTCGTCATCGCTCCTCATCTCGGCTCGGGCACGGGCGGGGATGGCTGCGGCGGGCCGGCGTCGCGGGGAGGGGGGACGACGCCGGCCCGGTGGTGCCGGTGGGTAGCACCGGGGCCGCCTTCTCGCCGGGGGAGTACGAGAAGGCGGCAGCTCGGGGTGTGGGCCGACGCGGTGGTCAGCCCTTTTCGATGACGGTCTTGACGCGCTCGAGGGTGGCCGCGACGTCGTCGGCGAGCTTGGCGTTCCACTCGCTGACGAAGCGCTCGCGCTCCTCCTGGCTCAGCCCCTCGAAGATCTTGGCAAGGCCCTCGGTGAGACGGCCGAGCCGGTAGCGGTGGATCAGCAGGGCACCGCCGTCGCCGTCCGGCTCGATCTCGTAGGTCCAGGTGCTGTCCTGCTTCTCACCGGCGCTGTTGAGAATGACCCACTGGAAGATGCGGCCGCGCTCCGCGGCGACCACCTCGGCCTCGGTGTTCCAGGGACCGCGGATGACGGGGGCCCAGGCGACCACCTCGGTGCCGCGCACGTTGTCACCCTGGAACACCGAGCCGACCTGGCCGGGCTCACCGGATATCCAGCGGCCGCCCTGGCACTCCGGGCTCCATTCGCCGCTGCGGGCGAGGTCGCTGACGGTGTCGTAAATCTTCTCGGGAGCCGCCGCGACCTTGATCTCGGCGCGTACCTGGAAAGTCGTGCCCGATTCAGTGAATTGACTCATGTGTTCACTATGCGAATCGGGGTTGTTTTCGGTCAACGACGGTTCCGGGGATCCGTCAGGTCCCGCGCGCCGCGCCGTCCGGGCGGGAGTTTCCGCGCGAACGGAATTCAGTATTCGAGACCGGTGCGCAGAATCAGCCGGCGGCCGTGGAGTTCGCCCTTTTCCATACGGCGGTGGGCGTCGGCGGCCGCGTCGAGCGGGATCTCCTCGGTGCGGCGGGGGCGCAGCCGGCCGTCGGCGAGCAGCCGGTTGATCGTCCCGGCCGCCTCGGCGAGTTCCGCGGTGGTGGCGTGGGAGATCACGAATCCGAGGATCGAGCAGTCCTTCTTGTACAGCGGGCCCACCGGCAGCTCGGGCCGGGCCTCGACACCGGCGAGCAGCACGATGCGGCCGCGCTCGGCCAGCAGCTCGACGGCCATGGGGATGTCGTTCTCGCCGAAGGTGTCCAGGTAGATGTCGACGCCGCCGGGGGCCGCGTCCTGGATCCGCCGGGCCAGCTCCGGCTCGCGGTAGTCGATGACGACGTCCGCGCCGAGCGAGCGGACGTACTCCTCGTCGCGCGGGTTGGCGGTGGCCACGACGCGGGCGCCCGCCTGGGTGGCGAGCACCACCGCGGCGCTGCCCACGTTCCCGGCCGCGCCGGCGACCAGCACGGTCTCGCCCGGGCGCACCCGGCCGTGGGTGAACAGGGCCAGATAGGCGGTGCCGGTGGGGTGCGCGACGGCCACCGCGTCCTGCGGGCGGACCCCGGCGGGCAGGTGGTAGAGCCGGTCGGCCGGCACCACGACCTGCTCGGCGGTGGCACCCTGCCGGCCGCCGTGTCCGAGGCTGTTGGACCACACCAGATCGCCGGGGGCGAAGCCCGCCGCGCCCGGGCCGGTCTCGGCCACCCGGCCGACGACGTCACGGCCGATGACGAACGGAAAGGGAATGGGGGTCCTGAAGCCGCCGGAACGGACGAAGGTGTCCACCGGATTGACGGTCGTGGCGATGACGTCCACCAGGACGTCCGTCGGCCCCGGAACCGGGTCGGGGAACTCTCCGAAACGAATGGCGTCCGGGGAGCCGAGCTCTTCGATATAGGCAGCACGCATGGTCACGCACCCTGCCACGGAAAACCGCCGGGAACGAACAGGCGGGCCCGATTCCGCTCGTGGCTGTGTCAGGTGCCCGGGATGTCTGCCCAGGACCTGACGTACCCCCATATCGGCCGTTGACCGGTGTATCGGAACTGGCCAGATTGAACCGGGGGCCGACACCGTATCCGCGCTCGGCCTCCTCCGCGCACCGCTCGGCCACCGTGCACAAAGGCCCGGTCGACCCGCCCTGCCTTTATCCAGAACAGGAGCACCCGCATGAGCAGCAGTCATATCGAGGTCTGCATCGTCGGTGTAGGACCGCGAGGACTGTCCGTACTGGAGCGCTTGTGCGCCAACGAGCGCCACGCTCCCTCGCACTCCGCCGTGACGGTGCACGTCGTCGACCCCTCGGCCCCCGGCGCGGGCACCGTCTGGCGCCCCGACCAGTCGCGGCATCTGCTGATGAACACCGTTTCCTCGCAGATCACCGTCTACACGGACGACAGTGCCCAGATCGACGGCCCCATCGAGCCCGGCCCCAGCCTGTACGAGTGGGCGCGCGGCGTCGCGGAGCGCGCCGAGGCCGGCGACAACGGCGGCCATGACGAGGAGACCCTGGCCGAGGCCCGCCGTCTGGGCCCGGACACCTACCCCACGCGGGCCTTCTACGGCCGTTACCTCCACGACAGCTTCCAGCAGGTCGTCGCCCGCGCTCCCGAGCACGTCACCATCCAGGTGCACACCTCGCGGGCGGTGGCCATGTCCGACGTCGAGGGCGTCACCGGCGGCCCGCAGGGCATCCGGCTGGAGGACGGCACCCGGCTCAACAGCCTGGACGCCATCGTCATGGCGCTGGGGCACGTGCCGGCCCACCTCTCGCCGCGCGAGGCCCGCACCGCGGCCCTGGCCCGAATACACCACCTGAATTACGTCACCCCCGCCAACCCGGCCGATCTGGACCTGTCCTCGGTCAAGGCGGGCGAGCCGGTGCTGCTGCGCGGTCTCGGCCTGAACTTCTTCGACCACATGGCGCTCTTCACCGCCGGGCGCGGCGGCAGCTTCGCCCGCGAGGACGGCAAGCTGGTCTACCGCCCCTCCGGCCGGGAGCCCAAGCTGTACGCGTTCTCGCGGCGCGGCATCCCTTACCACGCGCGCGGCGAGAACGAGAAGGGCGTCGACGGCCGCTACTTCCCCAAGCTGCTCACCGCCGAGTACATCGCCGGCCTGCGCGAGCGCGCCGAGGGCGGCGCCCCCGTGCACTTCGCCACCGACCTGTGGCCGTTCATCTCCCGCGAGGTCGAGAGCGTCTACTACGGCGCGCTGCTCCAGGCCCGGGGCCGCGGCGAGGAGCGCGAGACCTTCACGGAGAAGTTCCTGGCCCTGGCCGAGGAGTCCGAGCGCGCCGCGCTGCTCGACTCCTTCGGCATCGCCGCCGAGGACCGCTGGGACTGGGAGCGGCTGTCCAAGCCGTACGGCGACCGCGAGTGGGCGAGCCGCGAGGAGTGGCACGCGTGGCTGCTCGAGTACCTGGCCAAGGACGTGGCGGCGGCCCGCGCCGGCAACGTCAGCGGCCCGCTCAAGGCGGCCCTGGACGTCATGCGCGACCTGCGCAACGAGATCCGGCTCGCCGTCGACCACGGCGGCCTCGACGGCAACTCGCACCGCGACGACCTCGACGGCTGGTACACCCCGCTCAACGCCTTCCTCTCCATCGGCCCGCCCGCCTCCCGCATCGAGGAGATGATCGCCCTCATCGAGGCTGGCGTCCTCCAGGTCACCGGCCCGGGCACCATCGTCCGCATCGACACGGCGAACCCGGCGTTCACCGCCGACTCCACCGCCGTGCCCGGGGAGACCATCCGCTCCCACGTGCTCATCGAGGCCCGGCTGCCCGAGCCCGACCTGCGCCGCACCGCGGACCCGCTGCTGCGGCACCTGCTCAACACCGACCAGATCACCACCTTCCGGGTCGACGCGGCCACCGGCGCCTCCTACGAGACCGGCGGACTGGCCGTCACCGATCGCCCGTACCACGTCCTGGACGGCCGCGGCCAGGCCCACCCGCGCCGCTTCGCCTACGGCGTGCCCACCGAGTCCGTGCACTGGGTCACCGCCGCCGGCATCCGGCCCGGCGTGGACTCCGTGACCCTCGGCGACTCCGACGCCATCGCCCGCGCGGTGCTCAGCCTGCCGCCCGTCGCGCACATCCCCTCCGGGCTGCGCCCGGTGACGACGGACGCGGACCTGACGGGCGTGATTGTGTGACGGAGTCACCGGATCAGGAGCAGGTCCCGGCGGGATCCTTCGAGCACAGCCTGCTGGACTCCGGTCTGCTCTCGCCCGTCCGCGCGGGCACCCCGGCCGAGGCGGCCGTCTGCGACCGGGCATGGCTCCAGGCCATGCTCGACGCGGAGGCCGCCCTGGCCCGGGCCCAGGCCCGGCTGGGCACCCTGCCCGAGCGGGCCGCCCGGATCATCACCGGTGCGGCCCGCGCCGAGCGCCTCGACGCGCGTGCCCTGGCCCTGGCCTCCCGGGAGACGGCCAATCCGGTCGTCGGCCTGGTCCAGGCACTGACCCGGGCGGTCGCGGCGGACGATACCGAGGGCACCGGCGCGGCGGAGTACGTCCACCGGGGCTCCACCAGCCAGGACGTCCTGGACACCGGCGCCATGCTGGTCGCCCGCCGCACCCTGGCGGTCGTACGGGCCGATCTGGCCCGCACGGCCGGGGCGCTGGCCGGCCACGCCGCGCGCCACCGCGACACGCTGATGGCCGGCCGCACCCTCGCGCTGCACGCCGTGCCCACCACGTTCGGGCTCAAGGCGGCGGGCTGGCGGCAGCTGGTCCTGGACGCCGAGCGGCGCCTGGCGGCCGTCGAGGAGTCGCTGCCGGTCTCGCTCGGCGGCGCGGCCGGAACCCTGGCCGGGTATCTGGAGTACGCCCGGCTCGATGGCGCGGAGGGCACGGACGACGGCACCTACGCCGACCGGCTGCTGGCGGAGTTCGCGCGGGAGACCGGGCTGGCCCGGCCCGTGCTGCCCTGGCACGCGCTGCGCACGCCGCTCGCCGACCTCGCCGCGGCGCTGGCCTTCACGGCCGGCGCGCTCGGCAAGATCGCGGTCGACGTGCTGTCGCTCACCCGCACCGAGGTCGGCGAGGTCACCGAGCCGACCGCCGCCGGACGCGGCAGCTCCTCGGCCATGCCGCAGAAGCGCAACCCCGTCCTGGCCACCCTGCTGCGCAGCGCCGCGCTCCAGGTGCCGGTGCTCGCCGCCGGGCTGACGCAGTGTCTGACCACCGAGGACGAACGGTCGGCCGGCGCCTGGCACGCCGAGTGGCAGCTGCTGCGCGAGTGCCTGCGGCTGACCGGGGGAGCGGCGCACACCGCCGTCGAACTCGCCGAGGGGCTGACCGTACGGCCGGAGAGGATGCGGGAGAACCTGGCGCTCACCGGCGCCCAGGTCGTCTCCGAGCGGATCGCCGCCGTCCTGGCCCCGCGCATCGGCAAGGCGACCGCCAAGCAGCTGCTCACCCAGGTCTCCGCCGAGGCCGGGCGCACCGGACGCCCGCTCCACGAGATCCTCACCGCCGCCCCCGAACTGAAGGGGCACTTCACGGGCGAGGAACTCGCGGCGCTGTGCGATCCGGCCGACTACACGGGCGCGGCGGGCCCGCTGGTCGACCGGGCCCTGGGCAGGGGACCGGCCACCACCGAATAACTCAGAACCGAATAAGTCCGAACACAGGCTTCCGTTTCCCGGACGTCCCATCAGGGACGGGCCGGAAACGGAAGCCTGTTCGTTCCTCGTGATGATGATCGGACACAGGGTCACCGGCGTGGTTAGGATGATCTGCGTATTCCGCTTCTGGACCCCCTTCGTCCGCGAGGAATTGATGTCACATCACATACCGGAGGTGGTGATCTGGTGCCTGGCGCTCGCACTCGCCGTCGTCGCGGTCCTGCTGGCCCGCCAGCGCACGATCACCACCGGCCTGCGCAGGCGCGTCGACCGGCTCGAGGACGGCCTGCGGGCGCGTGACGAGGAGCTCGGTCACCTCACCGGGGTCCGGCTGCCCGCCGTGGCGGACTCCACGGACCAGTCCGTGCCGCTGCCCGGACTGCTCGACGAGCAGCTGGCCGGCACGGAGTTCGCGCAGCGCCTCCATTCCGTGATGGACCTGTTCACCAAGGCCGTGGACAAGGCGCAGGCCCGCGCCGACCAGTCCGCGAAGGCGGCCCTCAAGGCCTCGATGCGTGCCCTGCAGGGCCTGGCGCACGAGCAGCAGATCGCCATCTCCGACATGCAGGACCGGCACGACAACCCGGATGTGCTGCGCGACCTCCTGGAGATCGACCACGCCAACGCCCAGTTCGGCCGCCGCGCCCAGGCCATCGCCGTGCTCTGCGGCTCCTGGCCCGGCCGGCAGCGCGTTGCCTCCCCGCTCACCGACGTCGTCCGCGGCGCCACGTCCCGCATCCGCGACTACCGCCGCGTCCGGGTCCACGGCGAGACCGATCTCGCCGTCGTCAGCCGCGCCGTCGAACCCGTCGTGCTCGCCGTCGCCGAACTCCTCGACAACGCGGCCCGCCACTCGCAGCCCAACACCACCGTCGAGGTCAGCCTCCAGCCGGTCCACAACGGCGCCTGCGTCGTCATCGACGACGCCGGCGTGGGCATGGACGGCCAGGAGGTCCAGCGCGCCGTCGCCCTCCTCGCCGGCCGCCGCGCCGTCGACGTCTCCCGCCTCGGCGACCCCCCGCAGTTCGGCTTCCCCGTCATCGGCGTCCTCGCGACCCGCTACGGCTTCAACGTCTCCGTCGACACGCGCTCGCCGTACGGCGGCGTCCGCGCGGTGGTCTTCCTGCCGTCCGCCCTGCTGACGCGCCTCGACGAGGACGACCCGAGCACAACGCCGTTGCGCGGCTCGCGCACGCGCGGTTCCGGGGACGGCCCGGCACCCGCGGCGGGCCGGCCCGCCGCCGGCACCCCGGACACCTCGCGCACGCCCGGCGAGTCCTTCCACCCCGCCGCCTCCGGCGGACCGGACGACCCGCTCGGTCCGGCGCCGACGGAGACGGCCGGCGCGGCGGACGCGCGTCACCGCCCGACCGGTCCGCGCACTCCGGGCACGCCCGGCGCGTGGGACGCCCCAAGCGCCCCCGGCACCCGGTCAGGCCTGCACCGCTCGGCGGGGACACCGGACTCGCCCGGCACCGGCGCTCCGAGTGCCCCGTCCGGCCGCCGCCGCTCGCCGGACGCGCCTGGTCACTCCGCCGGCGCGGGCGCCCCGGAGCGTGGGTTCGATGCGGGCGCGTCGCAGCGACCCTCCGGCCCCGCCGCCCCGGCGGACCGGCCGCAGCCGGGCAACGCTCCGGGCCGACCTTGAGGTAGCCGAAGCCGGGGATGGGCGGCAGGTTGAAGGCGTCGGTGGT
>NZ_JBFAPH010000265.1:0-8521 GCF_040675635.1 Streptomyces sp. NPDC049577 | reverse complement strand
GTGCCGTCGCCCAGCAGCCAGCGGTCGGCCCAGTCCTGGAGCGCGACCAGGACGGGCAGGAGCCCGCGGCCCCGTTCGGTCAGCACGTACTCGTACCGGGGCGGACGGTTCTGGTAGAGGCGCCGTTCGAGGACGTGCTGTTCGGTCAGTGTGCGCAGTCGTTCGGCGAGGACCTTCCGGGAGAGGCCCAGTTCGCCGGCGAGCCGGTCGAAGCGCACATGACCGCGGGCGATCTCCCGGAGGACGAGCAGGCTCCACCAGTCGCCCACCACCGCCGCGGCCTGCGCGATGCCGCAGGCGTCGTCGGCCACACGCCGTGGACTCATTGTCGTCGCCCTCCCTGTGGGGTCGCTCTCTTGAAAAACCGTTGACAGGCCGTCGCCTCGGCATAGTAGGTTCCTTTTCGGAACTCAGCCAGTATCGGAAGGGAACCCACTGGTGGCGCAGGAGACTTGGACCGCGGTCGACGACTACTTCAACGACCTGCTCGTCGAGGAGGACGGCCCGCTGCGCGCGGCGGCCACGGAGAGCGAAGCGGCCGGGCTGCCGCCCCACCAGGTCGCGCCGAACCAGGGCAAGCTGCTCCAGCTTCTCGCCCGGGTCCAGGGCGCCCGCACGATTCTGGAGATCGGTACCCTCGGCGGGTACAGCACCATCTGGCTCGCCCGGGCCCTGCCCGAGGGCGGGCGTCTGGTCACCCTGGAAGCCGACGAGCGCTACGCCGCCGTCGCCGCGGCCAATGTCTCCCGCGCGGGGCTCGATCGCGTCGTCGACATCCGGGTCGGCGCGGCACTGGACTCCCTGCCCCGGCTCGTGGACGAGGAAGCCGGCCCCTTCGACCTGGTCTTCATCGACGCCGACAAGCCCTCGAACCCCGACTACCTGCACTGGGCCCTCAAGCTCACCCGGGCCGGCAGCGTCATCATCGGCGACAACGTCGTGCGCGACGGCGCCGTCACCGACCCGGCCAGCACCGATCCCCGGGTGAAGGGCGTGCGCCGCTTCACCGAGCTCATCGCCGCCCACCCCCGGCTGACGGCCACCACCGTCCAGACTGTCGGCGCCAAGGGCTACGACGGCTTCACCCTCGCCCTCGTCACCGCCTGACGGGCGAGGGCGGCACGGCAGCCGCAACGGACTTCGGCGAACCGCCCTGCCTCGGCGCCTACGCCGAGGTGGTCACCCCCGGGCGGCTGGAGGTCGGCGGCAGGGTCACGCTGCGCTGACGCGTCATCGCCAATCGCCGTAGCAGGCGAAAAACGCTTCCACGGTCCTCGAACTCGTCGCCTCCAGCACAATTCTCCGCTGCTCCCAGTCGCTGACGAGCGCGTCCACCAGGACCCCGGCCGCTCCCGGGGTGCCGATGACCTTGCGCAGGCATTCCTCGCGGCGGGAGCCGGTGAAATGGACGAGCGCGACCCGCGCCAGGTTGTAGGCGCGGCTTGCGGAGCCTAGGCGGTAGGGAGGGTTGGGACGGAACCGGTGTGCGAGTCGTGCCGACGGGACCGCCAGGACATCGATGCCGGCGCGCCATGCGCGGAGGCTGAAATCGACGTCCTCCAGCCCGAGCTCACGGAAGGCGTCGAAGCCGTTCAGGTTGTCGAACGTCGTCCGGCTCAGCGCAAGGCAACCTCCCGGCGCGACGGGCAGCGGGTACAGGGTGCCGTCCGTTCGCGGCGGCAGCCATCGCACCCGGAGTGCGGCATCGATCAAGCGGGCCCCGCATCCGTACGCGGTGCCGGCGAAGTCGCGAAGGGCGGGCGCCAGGACGGCGTCGGGTCGAGCGGTGAGCGCGGCCTGCAAGTGCGCGAGACAGTCCTCTTCCAACCGGCAGTGCGCGTCCAGGAAGACCAGGTAGGGGCTTTTCGTGAGGTGGGCGCCCGCATTGCGTGCCGCCGCCACACCGCTGCGCCGGATGTGGTGCACGATGACGCCCCGCTCGCGCCATGCGGTCGTCTTCAGGGCGGCGCAGCTGTCGTCCGTGCCTCCGTCGTCGACGACGACGGTTTCGGCCGGTACGACCGATCCGGCGTAGACGGACTCCAGCGTGTCGTGGAGTTCTGCGCCCTCGTCCAGGCTCGATACGACCAAAGAGGTGACGGCCGGCGGTATCGCGGTTCGTTGCGTCACTGGGACTGTTCGAGGGGTGGACCGGGAGTTCCGGGTGGGACTCCGCCGGGCGGCAGCGTGGCGACCAGGTCGATCAAGCCGGGCAGCAGGGCCGCGTACCGGATCGAGTCCTGTAGGTAGGCCCTCAGGCCGGCGTCCAGTGCGAAATGGTAGGCGCTCAGGCGATCGAGCTCCCGGCCGTCCAGATCGAGCGCCAGAAGGTCTCCCGGCCTCAGCCGGTCGAGCTGCAAGGACTCCAGGACCTTGTGGGGCTTCGCGGCGTATTCCAGGTATTCGGCGTAGTCGGTGGAGGACTGGAGGTCGGATTCCGCGAATCCTGCTTGCTCAAGCACCCGTTCGAGGGCACGGTCGCCTTGCCGGACGAGGTATCCGACGGTGGGCACACCCCCGTCGTGCAGATACTGCAGCAATTCCTTCGTCACGGCCCCGGCGAGACCGATGTTGGTGGCGTTCCTGAAATCGGTCAGGACCGGGGTGAGGTGGGCCCGGCCTTCGGTGCCGGTCATCGCGATGCCGACAGCCTCAACCGTCTGTGAACCGATTCCCCTGGGCGGCCAGGGCCTGTCCCGCGTCGCCAGGGCCAGCACGAGGCCTGCCTGGGGCAACAGGGGCTCGAGAACCTCGGAATACAGATACGGGTACCCGTTGCAGCGGCAGAACCGGGCCAGAGCCGCCCGGGTTTCCGCGGGAAGCTCCCTGCACACCGAGATGCGGGTCGACTCATTGCCCGGGGCGTGGTGGGTCATGACCGGCCTCCGAAGGGGAGAGAGCCCGAGCTGGACATCCAGCCCGCGACGGCGTACCGGGTGCCGTCGAGCACCGTCGCCACCTCATGCATCAAGGACGCCCGGAACAGCACCAGCATGCCGGGCTCCGGAATGATCACCACCCGTCGGTCGGGAAGACCCGGGTCGGTTTCGTAGAGGGTCAGCGCGCCGCCGTCGAATTCCGGCAGCGGCCCACCGGGGTCCCGCCCGTTGAGATAGAGCAGGAGCGACCAGCGATGCGCGGCCAGCCGCGGCGGATCGTCCTTGTGGTTGGCGACGTCACGGTGCGCGCGAAAGTAGCTGCCCTTCTCGTACGACATGAAGTAGGGGCCGTACAAGCAGTCCGCATCGGAATCGAATTCGGCGCGATGGTCGTGGAAATAGGACACCATGCGGTCGCCGACGAAACGCTGGACGTCGTCCGGGAGATGGTGATCGAAGCAGAATCGCAGCGACTGGTCCAGGATCGATTCTCCGGCGCGTACGACCTGCGCCGGCTCTTTCGGCGCTTCATTCATGGTCCGGATGAGGTCGGCGCATTCGGCGGTCGACAGGAAGCCGCGCGCCGATGCGACGTTACGTGTCCGGAACCGGGGTTGCGTGGTATCGGCGCCCTGGGGTCGCATGTGCGTGAGCGTACAAGAGACCGCTTCGGAAATATCCGAGGCCGCCCGGCTTGTACGTCACGTCGCCCGTCCGGCCCACGGCCGGAACGGCCCGGGCCGCCGATCCCGCTTCGCCATCCGCGCCGTAGCCGCCTATCGACAGCTTCTCCCCCGCGCACGCGCCGGACGACCGCTTACTGTCCGGCGAGCCTGCGTACCAGGCGCACCATGGCGGCCCGTTCCCCTTCCGGGCCCGGGGCGCCCCCGAAGATCATCCGTACTGCCTGCGGCACGCTGAACCACCAGGCACCCAGGGCGAGGACCGCGTAGAAGAGTTCAGCGGGTTCGAGCGAGGGGTCCAGCGTGCCGTTGGACTGCGCCTCGGCCAGGGCGGCGACCCGGGCCCCGTAGGTGGCGGTGCGCTCGGCCTCCCGCAGTGCCGGTCCGCCGCGGTCCTGGAGGCCCTCCCAGTGCAGGAGCCGGATGAACTGCGGGTGGGAGCGGTGGTAGTCGTACAGCTTCCCGGCGTACTCGCCGAGGTCCGCCGCCTGGTCGGCGGTCAGCGGGATGGCCGTTGCGATCCGTTCCAGTTCCGCCTCCAGGACGTGCCCGAAGAGCTTCTGCTTGTTGCCGAAGTACTGGTAGATCCGCTCCTTGTTGACCCCGGCCCGCGTGGCGACGCGTTCGATGCGCGCGCCGTCGAAGCCGTACTCGGCGAACTCGTCGATGGCGGCGTTCAGCAGGTCTTGTCGTGTGCGTGCGGTGTCCCAGGCCATGGCTTCACTCTAGAGCATCTCCAACCGTTCGTTTGGAGATGGTCCGGCCGTGCGGTTAGTCTCCAACCATCCGTTTGGAGATTTCGGCGAGCAAGGAGCTTTCCACCCATGACCTCCCGTCCCGCCCCGGCAGGCCCTCCCCCCAAGCACCACATGGCGCTCATGATCTGGGTGGCGGTCTTCCCGACCCTCACGGTGCTGCATCTGCTCTTCCACCGCTGGCTGGAGCAGCTGCCGCTGGTCCTGCAGACCCTGATCCTGAGCGCCCTGGTCGTGCTGACGGTCGTCTACGTCCTGATGCCGCGCCTCCAGCGCGTGCGCGGCATGCTCCTCCGCCGCGCCGCGCGCCGCCGGGGCTGACGGTGGTCCCGGGCCGGCTTTCTACACGAAGGGCGTGATCCGCTCTTCGACGCCCAGCAGCACCTTGCCGTAGTTCTCCAGGCCCACCGCGGGCGTGGCGACCGCGTGCCGGCCCGCGGTGCTCGCGTCGCGCCGGATCCGTTGCAGCGGGTTCGCGTCGGCGAAGGCGCCGCCGCCGCGCACGCCGAGCAGGGTGTTGATGGCCTCCAGGACGTTCTTGATGGCGTGCCCGGCGTCCGCGCGGACCCGGGCGCGGCCACGGACTCGGACTGTGTCTCGTAGTAGGTGTACGAGATCGGCTTGGTCGCGGCCTTCTCGGGAACGAAGACGTCCTCGGCGATCAGGCAGTTGCTGCCGGTGCCGCGCATTCCGGCGGCGTACCAGACGTCCTCCATCTCCAGGTCGGGCTCCGGCGCGAGTTGGCGGATCTGGCCGGGGCTGCCCGGGAAGCCGACCCGGCCGCCTTCGCCGCCGCCGACCACCGGCTCCGGACGCGGCTGGCGGCCGTCAGTCCCAACGCGCTGCTGCGCTCGCTGTACACGACGCTTCTGCCCCTGGTCGAGCCCGAGGCCGTGGAGCGGCTCCAGGACCGGTACGAGCAGCACGCCGCCTCGTCGGCGCCCTCGAAACCCGTGATCGCGCCAGGGCGCTCGAACTGGCGACGAAGGAGTTCAGTGCCAGTACTGGGCGAGGATGCCTTCCTTGAACGGTGCGGGCGAGATGGTGAGGTCCCCGGAGAACGGCCGGTCCAGGGTGAGGACGAGGAGCACGCTCACGCCGATGAGTGCCGCGACCGCGCTGACGAACACGAGCTGGACGCGGATGCTGCGCATCCCGTACACCCAGGTGAGCGGGATGACGACGAGTGCGCCGCCGTAGACCAGCGCGGTGAGGAGGACGGGCAGCTGCTCCTGGGACGTCGCGATCCGGCTGCGGCGCGCGGCGGCGACGCCGCCCAGGTTGGAGATCGCCTGGCTGTAGTAGGCCTTCTGCCCCTCCGTGACGGGCTCGTAGCCCTGGAAGGCGCGGTAGATGCGGGTGATCTGGGGGTTCGTGAGGTCCGGGTCCGGGTTGCCCGCGCGCATGCGGGGCCACTGCTGCTCGACGATGGCGTGCACATACGCGTCTATGGCGGCCGAGATCCGGTGCCGCTGCTCGGCGGGGAAGGCCGAGGCGTCCCGCAGGACCTCGGCGGTCTGTGTGGCCTCGGTGGCGACGTTGGTCCGGGCGGCGCCCAGGGCCTCCCACTCGGCCACGATGACGAAGGCGAGGATGATGCCGTAGATGGCGCCGTAGATGCCGAGGACGACGCCGATGGTCTCGTTGTGCCGGCCGGCGATGGTGCGCGGGAAGCGCCGGCGGACCAGCAGGCTGCCCGCGATGGCCAGGACGATGATGCCGCCGATGAAGAAGGTGGCCAGAGCCGGGGTGCTGAAGGTGTTGAGCAGCCAGAGTTCCACGGCACCCTTCCGTGAGCCGATCTGCCGGAATCCTCCGCATCCTTGCCCGGCGCCGCGGTCCCGCATGAGCGGATCATGAAGGGTGCACAAGGCCTCCGCATCCGCTTCACCTTGCGCCTTGCCGGCGGTTCATTCCCGGGGCCGCGGCCCGGTTCGGCACCGCCGGACCGGTCGTGGCCGGCTGAGCACCGTTGCTGCGGGAGGGGCGTCCGGGGGGCTTGCCGCGCCGCAACGCCGGCGGTCAGCCCGGCAGTTGGAAGTGCCAGATGATCTCTGCGGGGACTCCCGCCCCGGCGGCCTCCGCCGCCTCGGGTACCAGGCGGGCCAGGGACCACGGCCACAGCTCCCACGGCCCCGGCTCTGCCGCGGGCGCTGTCCGGGGTTCCTCCGGGCCGGGCCGGTTCGTCGGCGGCGCGGTCGGTTCCTCGCAGCGCCGTACCCGCAGCCCCGCCGCGAGGGCGGCGCGGAGGTAGGTGCCCACCGCGTGGCGGTGGCTCACCAGCCGACCGGGCCGCCCGTCCGGCAGCCGTACGGGGGGAACGGCCCCCAGCGCCACCCACTCCGGGTGGATGTCGGAGGTCACCAGGTGCCCGCCCGGGCGCAGGACCCGGGCGAACTCCGCGAGGACCGGCCGCAGGTCGGGTACGTGCGTCAGGGCCAGGGAACACACGACCAGGTCCACGGCGTCGCCGGCCACGGGCAGCCGGTGGAGGTCACCCAGCTGGAACGCGCCGTCCGGCACCCGGTCGCGGGCCTTGGCCAGCATGGCGGCCGAACTGTCGACGCCGAGGACCCGGTGCCCGCGCTCGGCGAGCAGGGCGGCCACACGTCCGGTGCCGCAGGCCGCGTCCAGAGCGGTCCCCGCGGGCAGGGCGTCGACGATCTCCGTGATCACCGGTTCGTCCAGGGCGAAGGCCGAGTTGGGGCCGTCGTACGTCGAGGACCAGACGCGGTATCCCTCGACCGTGCTCACCGGGGCGACGTCCAGCGCCGCGTCCGCCAGTGACGCGTCGGCGAGCAGTCTGCGCATCTCGCCGATGCGCGCGTCGATGAAGGCACGGTCGTGGGCCCCGGTGAACGAGCGCAGCAGGGCGAGCCCTTCGAGACCGAGTGCGTAGGCGAGCGGACTCTCATGGATCACGTTTCGACGCTAGCCCCGGCCGGCCGGCCGGGGCCACGGAATTACGGAGGGCCCGGCCGGGAACTCCGCGCGCGTTGCTCCGCTCAGAAGGCCGTGTGGGCGAACCAGTGGTCGAGCGTCGTGACGTCGCCGGAGACGGCGAAGGCGGTCTCCCGGTACGAGCGCCGCCCGTAGAGCAGCATCAGGAGGTCCGCCGCCTTCCCCTCCACCGCCGCCCGTGCCTCGGAGGGCTCGGTGCCGGGCGCGGCCGGTGGCAGCAGGCGGAATCCGTTCGGTTCCAGCCGTACTCGCCATTCCTCGCCGGTGCCGCCCGCGCCGTCCGTGCACCGGAAGGCGATGGTCTCGCCGTCGCCGCGCAGCTTCGTCACGGCCGGGGCGAACAGGCCCGCGTAGGGCAGGTTGACGAGGAACTCGTCCACCCCGTCCGCCGCCAGCGCGGGATCGACGTCCGATGCCCGGCCGGCGGCGCGCTCCGCGTCGATCCGGTGCACCAGTGTTTCGAACAGCATCCGGCGGGCCCAGAACCGGGCGTGCTGGTCCTCGCCCCAGGCCCACATCGCCGCCCGGGGATCGGTGGCCCGCAGCACGGCGGCCACGTCGGGGACGCCCGCGGCCACCCAGTGGGCGTACTCCTCCGGGTGTTCCGGCAGGCCCAGTTCCACGTCGCGGCTGCGCGGGGGCTCCTGCACCAGCCCGGTCAGCAGCGTGGAGAACCAGCGCTGGAGCGCTCCCACGTGCCGGGTGAGCTCGGCCAGCGTCCAGCCGGGGCAGGAGGGCACGGGCGTCGCCGGGTCCGCGCCTTCGGCCACCTCCGCGAAGCGCAGGGTCTCCCGCTCGATCGCCTGCCGGTAGGTGTCGTACGGCAGGGGGTGCTTCCCCCGGCTCGTCGTCTCCATCCACTCCCGCCTTTCCGTTCGGAACACTGATCGTGTCCTGATCAGTGTGCAGGTCGGAGTGCACTCGACCGGCCCGCCCCGGGGTGCCTGCCGGCCCCTGCCTTCGATGGCCCTGCGAGGAGACCGGCTGCGGGACGGCGGCACCGCCGCTGGTCCCCGGGGCTCCGGCGCTCGCCTTCGGCACGCGCTGGAACCCCCGGACCAGGCCCTCGGCCGTCCCCGTGCAGATCCGTATCACCAAGGGGGCCTTCTACGGAGCGCTCGGCAGCGGCGCGCTCGCGCTGATCGCCGCGGTCGCCGTCCGACCCCGTCAGCTCTGCTTGGGCGCCGCCCGCCGCGACCGGCTCCACGGTCTGGTCCTTCGAGGTCGTCCAGCAGGCGGCGCC
>NZ_JBFAPH010000264.1:0-8598 GCF_040675635.1 Streptomyces sp. NPDC049577 | reverse complement strand
ACGCTCCCCGCGCTGCCGGGCGCGCTGCGGGCACCGCATGTAAATCATCCTTTCGGTCGACCTGCGGTGCGGATTCGGGCGTGGCGTGCGGGCGGCGGGCGGCGGTTCGCCGAAGCTGTGCGCTGCGTGCGCGGCCGGGAGGAGGCCCCCGCGTGCCTGGACTGCGGGAGCGCTGACGTGAGAGGTCTGTGGGCCGCCCTGCTGGCGGCCGTCGTCGTCGTGGTGTCCGCCGGTTCGCCCGGCGCCGCGCGGCCCCGTCCTCCGGGATACGGGCGGCTCGCGGCGTCCTCGGCCATCGTGACGGCCGATCAGGCGACGCGTGCCGTCTACGTACTGAGTCCCGATCAAGCGCGGTGGGACGCGGACAGCGGTGACGGCGTGCTCTGGTCGTGGAGCGCGGACGACGGCGAGGAACTCGCCGATCTCGGTCCCGGGACCTCGTGGACGAACCCCAGCGAGGTGAAGTTCCGGGAGCTGGACGGGCGGCGCTATCTGCTGGCCACGGCCTCGGGCGGGCTGGCGGCCGTGATCGGCTACCCGGACCGGTCGGTGTACTGGGCGGCCGACACCGGTACGGGCAACGCGCACAGCATCGACCTGTTGCCCGACGGCGACGTCGCCGTGGCGGCGAGCACGGGCGGGTACGTGCGGCTGTACGCGGCGGCGGCCGGCTCCCGGGTGACCCGGCACGCGCAGGTGGCGCTGGCCGGGGCGCACGGTGTGCACTGGGATCCCGGGACGCGGCTGCTGTGGGCGCTGGGCAGCCGGCAGCTCCTGGGCCTGCGCGTGGGCGGCGATCCCGAGGACCCCGCGCTGAGCGTCGTGCACCGGATCGCCCTGCCCACGCGCGACGGGCACGATCTGGCGCCCGTCATGAGCTCGCCGGGCCGGCTGTGGGTGACGACGGCCTCGGCGGTGTACCAGTTCTCGACGTCGCAACGGGCCTTCGTGTCGTATCCGCTGCAGTCCCGGATCAACGGGCCGGGGGTCAAGAGCATCGGCGACGACCCGCGCACCGGGCAGATCCTGGTGGCCCGGCCGGAACCGGGCCACTCCTGCGCCTGGTGCACGTCCCGGCTGACGCTCTACAACCCGGACGGCAGCCGCACGCTGCTGCGCGGCGGCATGTACAAGGCCCGCTGGTGGACGACGCGGCGGGACTGACGCGCCGTGGGCCCGCCGGCCGTCAGCGGACGGCCGGGCGCGGTTGCTCCTCCAGCCGGGCGCGGACGGCTGCCGCGGCGCCCTCGCCGTCCGGGAAGCGTTCCCACAGGGCGAGCAGTGCGGGCGCGAGCCGGCGGGTGTGTTCGCCGCTGTGCTGCCAGCAGTAGTGCGCGCGCCTGAGCGCGGCGACCGCCTCGGCGTCCGTGGGCCCGCCCCGGGCCAGGCGGTGCGAGGCGGCGGACATCCAGAGTTCGGCGGCCCGGGGGTGGTCGCCCGCGAGCCGTGCGAGGTCGGCCCGGACCTCGACCCACAGCGCGGCCTCGGGGCTGTGCGGCCCGTGCCGTCGCAGCGTCTGCTGCTCCCAGGCGGCGGCCATGGCGGCCGCCTCGTTGTGCCGCCCGGCGTGGGCGGCGGCGAGGATGCGGGGCAGGGGGTCGTCGTCGGCGGGTGCGGCGGGCCCGGGGACGCCGGGCGCCGGGGCCGTCTCCGCGGGGGCGGCGGGTCCGGGGGCCGGAGCGGGCCCGGGGGCCGGCGGGGGTGCCGCCGGGTTGGCGAGGACGGGCACGGGCGGTCCCTGGTCCAGGGTCAGGGCAGTTTCGGGCAGGATCGCCTGGGTGAGGGCCAGCTGGTGCAGCCGCCCGGGGTCGAGGACCGGACCGGCTTGCGGGTCGCCGACGGACAGGGCGGTGAGGAAGGCCCGGGTGTAGGGGCCGGCCTCGGGTGACGGCTTGTCGGGCGTGGGCGTGACGACGCCGCACAGGGTCAGCCCGCCGGACAGCCGGCCGTCACCGGCTGCGGCGGCCAGGTGCGGCCAGGTGTGCGCGTCGGCCTCCACGTCGGCCATCAGCAGCGTCGGTCCGGCGTGTTCGCGCAGGACGCCGGTGAGCCACTCCCAGGGCAACCCCGTGTAGCGGACGGTGGCGGGGGTGCTCTCGCGCAGCGCCAGGTGGAGCTGGGTGCTGCGGCGGGCGGGGACCATCAGGTGGCCGGTGACCCACACCAGCAGGGGGCCCGGCACCCGGGCGGCGTCCCGGAGGTAGGCGAGCACGCTCTGGGGACCGGCCATGGCGGGCAGTTGCACCACGTCGGCCGAGCGGGCGGCGAGGAAGCCGCGGGGCCCGGCGCCCGCGACGGCGTGCGCGGTGGGGTTCGGCAGGGTGCCGCGCCGCCGGTCGGGAGTGCCGTCGAGCAGCAGAACACAACCATGCATCGGGTGGTCCAACGCGATTCGTCCTTCCGGCCGGTACCTGCACGACGTGCGCGTACGTGACGCAACTGTAGGCGCCGGGGCCGGAGTCGAGGACGGTAACGCCGGGGAAGGCGGGGAGGAGGACGCCACGGGCGCGTCAGTGGCGCTTGCGCGGCAGTGAGCGGGCGCGGCGTTCCTCGGTGCGGATGCGGCGCTCCTCGGCTGCCTTCTTCACCCCCTCGGCGCGCCGCTCGGCGTACCCGTTGGGCTCGACGACGTGGAAGCACTGGCCGCAGACATACCCCCCCTCGGGACCCTCGATCACCGGGTTCAGGCAGTCTTTGCAGAGCATGGCGGCAGCATTCGTCTGGGGGATGTCGGAGCTGTCCATTATTTCCCGGCGGCACCGCAGTTGTTGCACGACCAGCCGCCGTCCGACCCCTGGATCACGGGCGCGCCGCAGCGAGTACAGTTCACGGTCCTCTTCCTCCCCGGCCCATGATGGCATCGGGCGGACCGGTCCGGAAGAAGCCTGCGCGAAGCCGGCGCCGCCACCGCTTCCGCGCGGTTCCCGCACCCCATCCGGCCCCCGTCTCCGCGAAATCCGGCACGGATGCACATATAAGTCATATGAGGAGTGCACCGTCCGTCCAGGGAAGCGGAGTCGGGAGATGCGGAAACGCCGGCGCAGGACCGCCGTGGCGGTGGTGGGCGTGCTGGCCGCACTGACCGCGGGGTGCACCCCGCCGGGCGTGGAGCGGCAGCGGGCGCGGTCCGGTTCGGCGAAGGCGGCCCGCACGGCCCCGGGCGGCTTCACCCTGGTGGCCACCGGGGACGTGATCCCGCACGACGCGGTCATCCGGCAGGCGCACCAGGACGGGGCGCGGTCGGGGACGGCGTACGACTTCCGTCCGATGCTGGCGGGGGTGCGCGGCGTCGTCGCGGGCGCGGATGTGGCGATCTGTCACATGGAAACGGTGTACGGCGAGGCGAACGGTCCCTTCAGCGGCTATCCCCTGTTCGTCTCGCCGCCCCAGATCGCGCAGGCGCTCAAGGAGACCGGGTACGACTCCTGCTCGACCGCCTCCAACCACACGCTGGACGCCGGGCCCGCGGGGGTGCGGCGCACCCTGGACGCGATGGACGCGGCGGGCCTGCGGCACGCCGGCTCGGCCCGCACCGCCGCCGAGGGCGCCGGGGTGACCCTGCTGCCGGCGGGCCGGGCGAAGCTCGCCCATCTGTCGTACACCTACGCCACCAACGGCATTCCCGTGCCGCACGACCAGCCGTGGGCGGTCAACCTCATGGACCGGGACCGCATCCTCGCCGATGCCCGGGCGGCCCGGCGGGCGGGCGCGGACGTCGTCGTGGTCAGTCTGCACTGGGGCACCGAGTGGCAGCAGGAGCCCGACGCCCAGCAGCTCACCCTGGCGCGCGAGCTCACCGCGGCGGCCACCGGCGGCCGGCCCGACGTCGATCTGATCCTGGGGACGCACAACCACGTGCCGCAGGCCTACGAGAAGGTCAACGGCACGTGGGTGGTCTACGGCATGGGCGATCAGCTCGCGGGCGAGATGTTCAACCCCGCCGGCGCTCCGGACGCCCGGGGCAACCGGAGTTCCATCGCCCGCTTCACGTTCGCGCCGCCCCCGCGGGCGGGGCAGCGCTGGCCCGTGGTGAAGGCCGAGTTCGTGCCCCAGCTCACGGATCTCAAGCCGCCGCTGCGGGTGGTCGACCTCAACCGGGCGGTGGCCGACCAGCCGGAGCGGTCGGACCTCGCCGATGCGCGGGAGCGGATCCGTGCCGCCGTCCTCTCCCGGGGTGCCGGCAAGGACGGCCTGGTACTCGCCGACTGACGCCGGCCGGGTGCGGCGGGCTCGCCGCGGCTCGTGCCGCGGTCCGGTCCGGGTCCCGTCGTGGCCACTCCACGGGACCCGGACACGGCCGGCCCCGGCGTCAGCCCATCGCCGCCTGCGACTCGGTGCTCATGTCCATGGCGCTGCGGTTGAGGGACCGGCAGAACGGCACGTTGGCGGGCGGGTTCTCGAGGTACTTGCCCGAGATCCAGGTGCTGCGGTCGCGCAGCATGTACCAGGTCGAGTTGCCACCCACGTCCTGGCCGCGGACCTTGCAGCGCAGCGCGATCTGGGTGCGGTGCTTGATCACGCCGCGCACCGAGGCGTCGGTGCTGGGGTACGTGCGCTCGTTGATGCCCGACTGGGCGGCCACCGTGCCGCTGGGCACGGCCGAGGGCACCTTCGGGTTCGGGTCCGCCGCCTGGGCGGGCACGGCGGTCAGCAGGGACCCGCCGAGTGCGGCGGCGACGATCACGCCCGCCGTGAGCTTCTTGCCGCGGACCGCGAATTTCCTGGACATGTGGGGCTCTCCTCTGTGCGAAGTTGATACCGCATTGCCCCAGTTCCACCGGAAATGTCGATATAAACCTAGATTGCCAACCTCGCGTCACTTCTTGGCCCGGCTGGGCTGCACCCGCTTCGGCTCGCCCTTCATCTTCGGGTGCTCCGGCGGGTAGGGCAGGTCCCCGAGCCCGTGCTCGCGCTCGTCGCGCTCGGCGAGCTCCAGCGCGGCCTCCAGCCGGCACGGGTGCCCGTCCATGCCGGCGTGCACGTCGCCGAGCTCGGCGAACCGGCCCGGCATGGTGCCGAGGTCGAAGTCCTCGGGCACCGCGCCGGGCAACTCCTCCCACCGCAGCGGCGCCGACACGGGCGCGTGCGGGCGGGGGCGGACGGAGTAGGCGCTGGCGATGGTGCGGTCACGGGCCGTCTGGTTGTAGTCGACGAAGACCTTGGCGCCGCGCTCCTCCTTCCACCATGCGGTGGTGATCCGCTCCGGCGCCCGCCGCTCCAGCTCCCGTGCGACGGCGATGGCGGCGCGCCGCACCTGCACGAAGGTCCACTCGGGGACGATGGGCACGAAGACGTGCATCCCGCGCCCGCCGGAGGTCTTGGGCCAGCCCGTCAGCCCCAGACCGGCGAGCACCTCGCGCAGCTCCAGGGCGGCGCGCACCGCGTCCGCGTAGTGCGTGCCGGGCTGCGGGTCGAGGTCGATGCGCAGCTCGTCGGGGTGGTCCGTGTCGGTGCGCCGCACCGGCCAGGGATGGAAGGTGAGACAGCCGAGGTTGGCGGCCCATACGACGGCCGCGGCGTCCACCGGGCAGATCTCGTCCGCGTACCGGCCGCTGGGGAAGGAGATGCGGCCGGTCGGGATCCATTCGGGCAGGTTCTTCGGCGCCCTCTTCTGGAAGAAGGACTCCCCCGCGACACCGTCGGGATACCGCTCCATCATCGTCGGCCGGTCGCGCAGCGCACGGACGATGCCGTCGCCCACACTCAGGTAGTAGCGGGCGAGGTCGTACTTGGTGAACCCGCGCTCGGGGAAGTACACCTTCTCCGGGTGGGACAGGCGCACCGTTCGCTCGCCGACGGTGAGCTCCAGCGTCTCTGCCATGTGCCCACGCTAGGCGGCGGGTCCGGGCGGCGCCTGTCGACGGGCGCGGGGCCGGGCGTCCCCGCAGAATCCGGACCATGGACCTTCCGGTGATGCCCCCCGTCGCCCCGATGCTGGCGAAGACGGCGGCGGCCATTCCGCCCGGGATGCAGTACGAGGCCAAGTGGGACGGCTTCCGGGCCGTGGTGTTCCGGGACGGCGACGAGATCGAGCTGGGCAGCCGCTCGGGCAAGCCGCTGACCCGCTACTTCCCCGAACTGGTGGCCGAGCTGCGCCGGCAGCTGCCCGAACGCTGCGTCCTGGACGGCGAGATCGTCATCGCGCGCGGGGGCCGCCTGGACTTCGACGCGCTGCTGGAGCGCATCCACCCCGCCGACTCCCGGGTGCGCCATCTGGCCCAGGTGACCCCGGCGAGCCTCATCGCCTTCGATCTGCTCGCCCTCGGTGACGCGTCCCTGCTCGGGGTTCCCCAGCGCGAACGCCGCGAGGCCCTGACGGACGCTCTGGCCGGGGCGGCGCCGCCGTTGTTCGTCGCGCCCGTCACCTACGACCTGGAGGTGGCCCGGCACTGGTTCGAGCAGTTCGAGGGCGCGGGCCTGGACGGCGTCGTCGCCAAACCGCCCGGCCTGCCGTACCGGCCCGGCGAGCGGGTCATGGTCAAGGTCAAGCACGAACGCACCGCGGACTGCGTCGTGGCGGGCCTGCGCCCCCACAAGAGCGGCCCGGTCGTCGGCTCGCTGCTGCTGGGCCTGTACAACGCGGCCGGGCGGCTCCAGCACGTAGGGGTCTGCGCGTCCTTCCCCATGCGCCGCCGCGCGGAGCTGATGGACGAGCTGGAGCCGCTGCGCATGCCCTCCGCCGAGGGCCACCCCTGGGAGGACTGGGCCAGCGCCGAGGCCCAGGCCACCGACCGGCTGCCGGGCGGCCCCAGCCGGTGGACCGGCAAGAAGGACCTGTCGTGGACCCCGCTGCGCCCGGAGCGGGTCTGCGAGGTCGCCTACGACCACATGCAGGGCGACCGCTTCCGGCACACCGCCCAGTTCCGCCGCTGGCGCCCCGACCGGGAGCCGGAACAGTGCACCTACGCGCAGCTGGAGGAGCCGGTGAGCTACGACCTCGGGGAGGTCCTGGGCACCTGAGCCCTTCCGGTGCCCCTTTTCGGAGGAGCCGGCGCACCCGTACGGCGCAGATCTGCCCACCCGGCGACACGACGCCCTTCCGGCCTGGAAGGAAGAGGGAAAGCCAGGCCGAACGACAGTGGAAGGGTGACGCCCATGGCCGGCGCGTGGACGAACCGCACCTGCTCCGGGGCCCGGCGCCGGGCACTCGCGCTGGCCTGCGCGGGCGTCGCCGTGTGCCTGCCGGCCGGCGCCGGCCCCGCGGCCGCCACCGATCCCGGCGGCGCCTCCGACTCCCCCTTCTGGGCCGAGCCCGCGGCCCGGCCCGCGCGGCAGGTGCGGACCTGGCAGGAGCGGGGCCGCGAGGAGGACGCCGCCGCGCTGGAGCGCATCGCCCGGCAGCCGACGGCGATCTGGCTGACCGACCGTGATCCGCGGCCGCAGGTCGAACGGATCACCCGGGAGGCGGCACGGGCACGCCGCATCCCGCTGCTGGTGGCCTACAACATCCCGCACCGCGACTGCGGCCAGTACTCCTCCGGGGGCGCCCCGGACGCGGCCCACTACCGCGACTGGGTGGCGCGCGCTGCCGCCGGGATCGGCGACCGGCGCGCGTGGATCGTGCTCGAACCCGACGCCATCGCCCAGTGGGCCTCCGGCTGCGTCCCCGCACAGGCCGCCGACGAGCGGCTGGCCCTGCTGGCCGAGGCGGTACGGACGTTCAAGGCCCACCCGGGCGCGGCGGTCTACATCGACGCCGGCAACGCCGGCTGGATCTCCGACCAGCAGAAGCTGGCCACCGCGCTGAAGCGGGCCGGCATCGACCAGGCCGACGGCTTCGCCCTGAACGTCTCCAACTTCCACAGCACATCCGTCACCCGCGAGTACGGCGGCCGGCTCTCCGCGCTGCTGGGCGGCAAGCACTACATCGTCGACACCAGCCGCAACGGCAACGGCCCCCTGCCGCAGACCCAGACGGACGGCAAGGCCGGGGCCGAGTCCTGGTGCAACCCCCCGGGCCGCGCCCTGGGCACGCCGCCCACCACGGTCACGGGCGACGAGCACATCGACGCCTACGTATGGATCAAGCGGCCGGGCGAGTCCGACGGCACCTGCCGGGGCGCCCCGCCGGCCGGGCAGTGGTACCCCGCCTACGCCCTGGGCCTGGCGACCAACCCGTCGGCCCCGCCCCAGGCCACCCCACCGGCACCGCTGCCCACTCCTGCACCGGCCCCGGCCCCGGCGGCCACACCCGCACCGGCACCCGCACCGCACGGCTGAAACGGAATCAGCTCATACGCTTTCCTTCCCATCCGTCTTTCCATCCTCAGGAGTGAAGAATTCGGCCGCCCGGCTTAGCGCATTGACGCCCGGGCATCTCCGGCGTGCGGCACGCGTCCGCGCCCCGCACGGAAACGCCGGAGAGGAGATCTCCCGTGGGACACCAGGGGATCCACGAGCCCCCGGGCCGGTGGGGCCGGGCCTGGTTCGTCGTGCTCCCCGACGGCGAGGCGGGCCTCACCGCGGCGCGGGCTCTGCGTCCCCTGGCCCCGCAGACGATCGAGCACGCCTCCGGCCGTCCGTGGCTGCTGGGCAGCTGGCCGGAAGGACGGGTGACGGTCGCCGGGGCCGGCCCGGCCCGCCTGGCAGTGATCGGGC
>NZ_JBFAPH010000263.1:0-8751 GCF_040675635.1 Streptomyces sp. NPDC049577 | reverse complement strand
CGCAGGCCGCCGGCGAACAGCTGGAGCCCGTCCGTGCCTGGCTCGACCGGCTGCGGCTGCTGGAGATGCTCGCCTTCGAGCACCTGGTGCCGGACGCCCGGATGCTGCCGCCGCAGAGCATCCGCTTCGCCTACGTCGACGCCGGGTGGGTGCGGGCGGCGGTGGACGGCGCGCTCAGCATCGGCGTGGGGCACGCGCTCGACGCCGACCTCAACGCCCTCGCCACCGGCGGCGGCCCGGTGCCGTCCTGCGCGGTGCTGATCCGCTCCGACCTCGTACCGCACTGGCCGAACACCATCGTCACGGCCTACGCGGGCGGCTCCGTGGTCGAGCCGTTGCGCACGGCCGTGTACGGCACGGACGTCCAGCTCCTGCTCTACCCCGCCGTGATCGACCGCTTCGAGCTGGCGGAGCCGCCGCGCGGGCTGTGCTTCGGGATCGGGGACGTCGGCACGATCGAGCTGCGGGAGATCAGCGGCGACCACATCGGCCGTCCCATGGGCGAGTTCCCGCAGCCGGCCGGCTTCGGCCGCTTCCTGCGCCCCGGTGGACACGACGTCCTCAACGTCCATGGCACGGGGGACGCACTGGTCCCGGCGCTGGCCGAGGCGCACGGTGTGCCGCAGCTGTCGTCCGCCCAGTTCGCCCTCCAGATGATCAACGCGCCGCAGGTGCAGAACTTCACCCGGCCCTGACCGGCCCACCAACCGCTTCACCGAAAGGACCACCGGACCGTGTCCGTGGACAACACCCTGGTCGTGCCGGTCGAGGTCGCAGCCCTCGCCGTCAACCAGCAGACGCGTGACGGCGGCAGCCGCCACGTCATCCACCGCTGGATCGCCAACTTCGGCCCCTTCGGCCGGGGCGTCGCGCCCGAGCCGGCGCCCTTCAGCTCGTTGGAGCAATGGAACGGCCGCGAGGAGCGCCTCGGCGTCTACCTCCAGTGGGAACTCCCGGCCGCCCTCACGCGGGGCAGCCACGACGACGAAGAGGGCATCGGCGACTTCCCGCTGGTTCCCAACCGCTGGCTCGTCGTCCGCCACCAGGACAGCACCCGGCAGCTGAAGGCCTGGGTCGTGGAGAGCGACTACCTCGACCCGATGAATGGCACCGTCTCCTTCCAGGACCCGCACAGCGACGAGCCGCGGGCCACCCTGATCGGTAAGTGCCATGAGCTCACCGGCGCCTGGCAGGAGCCGGGGGGCACGCGGGAGCCGTTCCTCACCGCGATCGGCCCGGGCCTGCTGACGTTCTCCGTCTTCCAGCCGTACAACACCAATGTCTTCTCGATGCACGACCGCCTGGACGACGTCGCGGACCAGGAGCGGCTGAGCTACTTCGTGGCCGGCTGGTACGCGCAGCCCGGCAGCGACATCCTCGCCGGGACGGAGGACCTCACCGGCCTGCTGGCCCGGCTGGGCTGGACCAAGCCGGCCGGCTCCGGCAGCGGCATCCGCAACTCGGTCTACTCCGGGAGCGTCCTGGGGCTGGAGTGGGACCGGACCGGGCCCGTGCCCGACTCCGACTGCCCGCTCCGCGACGACGTCACCGCCATCGTCTCCAACACCATTGGCGAGGCGGTGGCCGAGCTGGGCACACGGGCGGGCGGCGACGGCGCCTTCTCCACCGAGGAGGCGAAGCTGTTCCGTGCCTTCCTCCTCGGGGGCGTCGACGGCCTGGAGGAACAGGACCGCCCCGAGGCCGGCCTCCTCACCGACCGCCGGGCCCACGACGCCGCCTTCGGGCCCGTGGGCGGAGGCTACCGCTGGTTCGTCGGCGAACGCGGCGAGGACACCGGCGACCTGCCCACCGCAGCCCGGTTGTCCGCCCAGCGGCAGGCCCGCGCGGCGGAGGAGGCGACCGTCGCCGAGCTCAACCGCAGGCAGGTCGCCTTCGACACCAAGGAAGCCGAGCTGGACGCCGCGCGCGAGCGGCTCTACCACCTGTGGTGGCTGTCCCGGCTGGACGACCAGTCCGACGAGTTCCAGGACCGCATCGCCGCCGAGCTCGACATGACCAACCCCGACGGCGCCGCCGGGCACGTCGTACGGCTGGCGCGCGAGCTGGCCGGACTGCGCGAGAACCTCCCCTGGGGCCGTACACAGGAGGAGCTGGCCGCCGACATCGATGCGAAGTACCCGGCGTACGGGGCCCGTGCCGCCCGCCGCCTGATCCGCGTCCCGGCCCAGGAGTTCGAGTACGCCGCCGACCCGGTGCTCTCCCTCCAGGGGACCAACCTCCACGCCCCGCTCACCCGCGACACCCCGCTGCCCTGCCGCACGCCCGACCGCCTGGTCACTCAAGCGTCGGGGGTCTCGACGGGCGACGTGGCCGAGGTCGCCCGGCAGGTGAATCTCACCAACCTGCCGCCTTGCTTCCCGGCCCTGCTGACGGAGTTCCTGATCCTGGATCGGGCCCTTCGGACGGGTGAGATCAGCAATGTCACCGGCACCCTGCCCGAGTACGGCACCGAACCCTGGCGCATGCCGTGGCAGCCGCTGTACCTCCTGTGGAAGGCGGAGTACGTTCCGCTGCCCTTCCACGAAGGCGACTCCACCCACTGGGACTTCATCGAGGGCTCCCGCTACCAGTGGCAGGGAGAGGGGCCTGTCGGCACGCCCCTGGTCGTCTCCGGCCGGCAGACTCTCGCCCCCACCGCCGGCCACATCATCGACGGCGCCCTCGCCGCGTACGCCCGCCTGCGCGGCCTGCCCGCCGACGCCCTCGGCCGAGTACGCGCCCGCACGCGCGGCACCGACCTGCTCTCGCAGACCCTGGACGGCTTCGGCGCGGCCATCGCTCAGCGCCGGCCCAACGCCGGCCTCCAGTCCGCGGGGGACATCGCCGAACTGATCGGCAACGGCAACTACTCGCCGCCCGACCCAGGCGCCCTGCCCGCCAGCGACTGGGCCCCCTGGCCCGACTCCACCTTCCAGCACCTGCGCGCCGGGCAGCTCGCCTTCCTCAACCTCGCGGTGGTCGACAGGTTCGGCCGCGCGGTCAACCTCATCGACAATCCCGCCCACTTCCGCCCCGAGATGCCCCGCACCATGCGTCCCGCACACCCCGTCAGCGAGCACGACAGCGACCGCTTTGTGGAACTGGGCCCGCGCCTGCTCCAGCCGGCGCGGCTGCGGTTCGACTTCCTGTCCGCGGCCGGGGACGAGGACACGGACCTGGCGCCGGGCAACAACCCCGTGTGCGCCTGGCTCCTCCACAACCGCTTCGACAAGTCCCTGGTCGTCCACGCCCCCGACGGCTCGGCGCTGGGTGAACTGCGCGTCACGCTCACCGCCGACGGGCAGAGGGAAGTGTCCTGGTCCGCCCTGCCGGGCTCGGACCTCACCGACTTCGAACAGTTCCGGGACCGCTCACCGCACACCTACCGCCTGCTGAACGCCGTCAAGACCCGCGGACCCGGCGTCTTCGACGCGTTCCGCGCCACGCTCGACCGGACGCTGGAGACCATCGACCCGGACGGCCCCGCCGACCCGGGCCTCGGTTTCCTCCTCGGCCGGCCGCTCGCCCTCGTCCGTACCCGCCTGGCGATGGAACTGCGGGGGCCGCTGCGCACGGACGTCAGCTGGCAGCACCTCTTCGCGGACGCCCCCGCCGACGTGACCGGCTACCCCTGGGCGATCCGCCTGGGCGAGGCCGCACAGACCGACGACGGCCTGGTCGGCTATGTCGTCGACAACGACTACGACCACTTCGAGACGGTGATCGAACCGGTCGGTGAAGGCGGCGACTACCTGCGCCCCATCGGCGACGACCCCAGCCTGCGACTGGACTTCGGCGACCACAACACCGCCGAGGCCACCCTCCTCCTCGACCCGCGTGCCGCCGTCCACGCGACCACCGACATCCTCGCCACCAAGCGGGTCCACGTCCCCCAGGAGTTCACGGACCAGGCCATCACCCGGATGACGGTCAACTTCCGCACGGGTCCCCTGCTGGCCGCGACCGCCGCGCTGCGGGGGGCCGGGGACAAGCCGGAGGAGACGGTGTTCATGCCGACGCCGGCCACCGCCACCGGCACCTGGACCTGGACGGAAAAGCGCGGCGACGCCTGGCACCGCCTGCCGATCCTGAGCCAGGACCCGTCCGGCCTTCCGCCGGCCGGCCCGGAGATCCGCTCGGGGTTCCTGACCCTGGGCAACTGACGCCCTCTGTCTGTCTTACAAGGAGCAAGGAACACACCATGGCACTGGTCACCCACCTCGGCGCGGCGGACACGACGTCCGCGCAGGAGCCGCTGCTCTCGTTCGAGATCACGACCAGCCCGGACCCGCTGAAGGCGTCGCCGGAGAACCCGTCGGCACCGCTGGAGAAGGGCGAGCTGATCATCGTCGGGTCGAGGCGCCACAGGGACCCGGCGGACGTCGAATCGATCAGGGTGAAGGTACCGGCGGGGACGATGTCCCCGGACCTGGCCACCGACCTCGGCCAGGTCAACCACCGGATCAGCCTCCCCGGCTGGACCTCGCGCCTGGACACGACCAGGCAAGAGTTCGTGTTCGAGCCCACTGCCGGCTACGCGACGATCGACGCGAACACCGGATTCACCATCCAGCTGTCGCAGATCCCCATCAGCCGGAAGGTCGGCGCCTCACCGATCGACGTGACGGAAAGGTCCCGCACCGGAAACAGCGCCTTCCAGCCCCGGACGACGCAATTCAGCGTGGGCAAGTTCCCGCCGGACTTTTACCTGCGCAACCTGATCTGCAACCCGCTGGTCATCGACAACGGCGGCCAGGTGACCCTGACGTGGGAGCGCTCGGCGAACGCCGAATACCAGCTGCTGTACGGCGCCACCTGCCTCGATGTCACCAACGAGACCCGTCGCATCATCACCGACGTCCGCTCCGACACCACCTTCTACCTGATCGGCACGGTCAGCACAGGCGCGGAAACAGTCAAGCGAATCCTGTCCACCGGCGTCACGGTCATCAAGCCGGACCTGGAGATCGGCAACCTCACCGTCCATGGGACGGTCACCGCCAAGGACAACATCTCCATCGCCGCGGGCAAGAAGCTGGTGACTCCGGAGATCAGCGCGGCCGGCAGCAGCATCAAAATCAGCAGCTCCGTCGACCACACCACCGGCACGGTGAAACTCCTGGCCGGGGGCGGGCTGGAAGTCAACGGACTCCTCGCGGCAAAGGGCGGCATCCAAGGCAACGCCGGTGCCCCACTTGTGGTCCATCAGAACGACGGCTTGGAAGTGCACGGCAAGTTCCAGGCCGGTACGCGTGGCAACGCCGAATGCACGGCGGTCTTCAAGAAGCCGGTCACCGTGGAAAACACCCTCAGTGTCAGCGCGGGCAACGCACTCAAGACCAACAAGATCACCACCGTAAGCGGCGGCACCATCACCGTCGACAAGCACATCGACATGGCCAAGGGCACCGTCCTCCGCACCGGTGACCTGCGGGGCGTCAACGACGGGGCCGACAAGACCATCAAGGTCAGCGCACCGATCGACTTCACCGCCGGCGTGGACATCGTCAAGGAAGCCAAGAGAGGCAAGCTCACCAAGAACGCACAGCACAGCTTCACCGCCGACACGTCCGGCCTCCTCGTGATCCACGCCTGGGCCGGCAACTCGGGCTCCACAGCCGGCACGGAGGTGTATGTCAACACCTTCCCCCACGGCCGCTTCATGACCTACGCCGACCATTCGAACGGGCAGCCGGGCGGCGAGCTTCTGACGATCCCTCTGAAGAGGAACGACCAGGTGCAGTTCAAGGTCGTGAACAGGAGAGGGAACATCGGCGATCGACCCGGCTGGTGGATGTGGCTCCCCTTCGGTGCGACGAACGTCGGCAACGGACCCATGGCAGCAGCCGAGCTGGTCGAGCCGGCCGAGACCGCCGTACCGACCGGCCCGGTCGAAGGCGCCGAAGAAACAGCCGCCGAAGAAGCCGTCGAAAGCTGACGAGGGCAGCACCCCGCACCCGTCCCCAGGCGTCCCCCCTGCCCCATGGAAAGCCCGAGCGTGGGGGCCCTGGTGACGACGGCGATGCCGGCCCCGCCGTGAGCGTGTCCGCCGGCGCCGTGTTGATGCGGAGGCATCACCCCGGCCGCTCGCCGCAGCCACGACGGCGCTCGGTCAAGGTCGAAGAAGGTCCCCGACAGTGCCTACGACGACACCCTCGCCCAAGTGCACGACCAGTGCGGCCAGTGCGATGCCCTCACGGTGCGCTCGTGCGGTCATCCCTACAGCCCTTGGGTGACGTCGTTGCGGCTACCGCCAGTCGAAGTGGCGGCGAGCGGGATGCCGGTGGCATCGGTGATCAGATGATGCTTGCTACCCGTCCCGCCTCGGTCAACAGGGCTTCGTCCCGCCAGCCGCCCGGCGACGGCGACGCCGTGCGCCCGCAGCTGCGGCGCACCCGGCCGGACGCCCGAGTCCGGCCACCGCAGCACTGGCGGCGGCTGCGGCACACTGCCGGGCGCCCCGCCAGGCGTCGTAGCCACCGGCGTACAGGCGCGGCCTCCCGTCGCGGGCCAGGGCGAGGTCGAGGGACCGGTCCGCGACCTCGCGCAGCAGCGCCCGGCCGTGGCTGACGACAGCGAGGCCGCCGTCGTGCTCGCGCAGCCGGCGGGTGAGGAAGTCCAGGCCGCCGGGGCATCGAGGTGGTTGGCCGGCTCGTCGAGAAGGCGAATCTCGTGCCGGGCACCGAGCATGCAGGCCAGCCGGAACCGGTGTCGTTCCTGCATGGCATCAGGCCAGATTCATGGCCCCGGCCAGCAGGTCCGCGGCCTTCGTGGGGACCTGCCGGAAACCGCCCGGCCCCCGGCTCCCTCCACTCTCGTCGTCTTACGTGGTGGCAGCCCCTCCGATGTCACGCTCGCCGGCCTGGCGTGCCAGGCGGCGACCGTCGCTCGGTCCGCTCGCTGTTGGGGGGAATCTGGGGAGTTTCACGGCGCGGTGGGGAGCGCGTGGGGAGAATCGCTACGTAAAGCCGCAGCAAGGTGAAAGCTCCGGAAAGATGCGTCTCGCAGGTCAGAGACCAAAAACGGATCGCTTCCGCAGGTCAGCGCCGCTCGGTGGACAACTTCATGACGTATGTCCCGAGATCGTCGGCCTCGGCGATGCCCGGGAGCGAGCCGCCCTCGCGCAAGGGCGCGGCATACCGGGTGGCGGTGACTTCGGGGAGCATCGCCCCAGGTTACTCGGCGTGTGAACGCACAGGGCGGCTGAGCCGTACGACTCCTTGTCGACCCCTCAGAAGGAGTGAGAATGTCAGTTCTGTCTGGTCTACCCGGATCCTCCGACCCATCGGCCGAGGAGCCGGGACCTGCTCCGGGGCCCGTCCCGGGTGGTGCGAGCCGCCGTGCCGTCGTGGTGACGGCCGGCGTCGCGGGTCTGGCGGCCGTGCTCGCGGCGTGCGGCGACTCGGAGAAGAAGGAACCCAAGGCGACCGCACAACCCGAGACGGCGTCGTCCAGCGGGGCCCAGCAGGGCGGATCGCCCTCGGGCGCGGCGACCTCCGGCCAGGCACCCGGGGGTGCGGCGCTGGCCAGGACCTCGGAGATCCCGGTGGGCGGCGGGAAGATCTTCCCCGACCGGAAGGTCGTGGTGACGCAGCCGGTGAAGGGCGAGTTCAAGGCGTTCTCGGCGGTGTGCACCCACGAGGGGTGCGTGGTGGGCGACGTGTCGGGCGGGACCATCAACTGCCCCTGCCACGGTAGCCGCTTCGCCGTCGCGGACGGCAGCGTGCGGCACGGGCCGGCGCGCCGGCCGCTCCCGGCCGAGCGGATCTCGGTCAGCGGCGACTCGGTCAGCCTGGGCTGACCCCGCCCCGGGGCGGGGCGCGTGGCGGGCGGTGGCTCAGCGGGGCCGCCGCCAGCCGCGCAGCAGCGCCCCGGTCGTGGTGACCGTCGCGACGAGGGCCAGGGTGTGCCGGATCATCGCCGCGGTGTAGTCGGCGGGCACGCCGGCGACGGCGTCCGCCGGCACCACGACCGTATGGCCGAGGTTGACGGCGTCGAAGACGGTGTTGGGGATCGCCACGTTGGCCGAGACGCCGGTGACGACCAGGGTGCGGCAGCCGAGGTTGCGCAGCAGGGCGTCCGCGCCCGTGCCCGCGAGCGGGGAGAGGCCGTGCAGCCGGCGGACGACCAGGTCGCCGTCGCCGACCGGGATCGGGTCGGCGACGCGGACGGCCAGGGTGCCGGTCAGCTGGAGCACGGGAAGTCGTTCGGCGGCGCGGAAGAGGGGTGCGTTGCGGGCGGCACCCCGGCCGTCGGGGCGGCGCTCGGCCACGGCGTGCACGACCTGGACCCCGGCCTGGTGCGCTCCGGCGACCAGCCGCGCCACATTGGCCAGGGCCCCGGAGGCCCGGGCGGCCTCGGCCAGCTGCGGCAGCGCACTGTCGGGGCCGACGACGCCGCGCTGGCACTCGACGGTCAGCAGCACGGTGGTCGCCGGGTCGGGCACTTCGGCGGACTGGACCTTCGGCGCCATGGGCGGCTCCCGCTGTCTCGCGCTCGCTCCGGTCGGGCGCGTGAGGCTAGCGGGCATTGCGCGGCGGAGGGAAGGGCCCCATCCTTTCTGACGAGTCGTCAGGAGATTGGGGGGTGGGATTCATGGCCGTCACGCAGCGGGGGGGCCGGCGCGTCATGATGACGCCGGCGGAGCTGGACGCCTTGGATACTCGGCCTTCTGATGCCGGTGCGAGCACATGAGCCGGAGGGGACGGGCACGTGAGCGAAAAGCCAGCGGGTTCCGCGGCGGACAGGCCA
>NZ_JBFAPH010000262.1:0-8792 GCF_040675635.1 Streptomyces sp. NPDC049577 | reverse complement strand
AACCGCACCGGGGAGACGCTGACCGACTTCCACGCCTCGCTCGGAGTCCGGGAGGGATGGAGCACGAAGGAGGACATCAAGCCCGGCGCCGTCGAAGGCGGCGTTCCACAGGTCGGGGATCTTGCCGGGGAGGGCGACCAGGGACTCGACGCCGGACTGCACCATGTCGCCCATGCGGTCCACGGACTGGCCGAAGGACTGCGGGACGACGCCGGTGGCGGGGGTGAAGCCGAGGAAGCCCGCGGTGACGTACTGGCCCTGGAGGGGGGCGCCCTTGGCGTCGTACTTCTGGACCTGGTTGGAGATCAGGTCGGCGTGGAGCGTCTTCCTCTGCCCGTCCCGGACGACCGTGATGGTGGCAGGGCCGGTGGTGCGGCGGATGTCCTTCTGGAGCGTGGCCCAGTCGCCGACCTTGTGGCCGTCGAAGGCGACGATCCTGTCCTTCGGCTGGAGTCCGGCGGCCCTGGCCGGGGAGTCCTTGGCGCCGGCCGGGCACTTGTCGGTGCGGGCGGAGGCGGAGACGACGCAGTCGGAGACCGTGGAGACGGTGGTGGTCTGGGTGTTGATGCCGAAGGACATCATCACGCCCAGGAAGATCGCGACGGCCAGCACCAGGTTCATGAACGGGCCGGCGAACATCACGATCACGCGCTTCCAGGGCTTGCGCGTGTAGAACATCCGGGTCTCGTCGCCGGGGCGCAGTTCCTCGTAGGCCGCCGAGCGGGCGTCCTCGATCATGCCGCGCCAGGGCGAGGTGGAGCGGGCGCTTATCCGGCCGTCCTCGCCGGGCGGGAACATGCCGATCATGCGGATGTAGCCGCCGAGCGGGATGGCCTTGATGCCGTACTCGGTCTCGCCCTTCTTCCGCGAGAAGATCGTGGGCCCGAAGCCGACCATGTACTGCGGCACCCGGATGCCGAAGAGCTTGGCGGTCGAGAGGTGGCCCAGTTCGTGCCAGGCGATGGAGAAGAGCAGACCCACCACGAAGACGACTATCCCGAGGACGGTCATCAGTGTCGTCATGCGCGGGCCTCCGAGGTCGTTTTCGCCGGGCGCGCCGGGGATGCCGTGCGCGCCGTCAGTTCGCGGGCCCGGGCGCGGGCCCAGGTCTCCGCTTCGAGGACGTCCGGCACCGTCAGGCGGGTTCCCGCGGCCGGAGTGCCGTGTTCCGCCACCACCTCGGCGACGGTGTCCACGATCCCATTGAACGGCAGGTGCCCGCTGAGGAACGCGTCGACGCACTCCTCGTTGGCGGCGTTGAAGACCGCGGGGGCGGTGCCGCCGAGGGTGCCGACGTGCCGGGCCAGGCCGACGGACGGGAAGGCCTCCTCGTCCAGCGGGAAGAACTCCCAGGTGGACGCCTTGCTCCAATCGAAGGCCGGCGCCGCGTCGGGCACCCGTTCGGGCCAGCCGAGGCCGATGGCGATGGGTCCGCGCATGTCCGGCGGGGTCGCCTGGGCGAGCGTGGAACCGTCCGTGAACTCCACCATCGAGTGGACGTACGACTGCGGATGGACGACGACCTCGATGCGGTCGAAGGGGATGTCGTAGAGCAGGTGCGCCTCGATGACCTCCAGGCCCTTGTTGACCAGGGTGGCGGAGTTGATCGTGATCACCGGGCCCATGGACCAGGTGGGGTGCGCCAGGGCGTCCTGCGGGGTGACGGAGGCCAGCTCGGCCTTGGTGCGGCCGCGGAAGGGACCGCCGGAGGCGGTGACGACCAGCTTGCGGATCTCGGCGCGGGTGCCGCCCAGCAGGGCCTGGAAGATCGCGGCGTGCTCGGAGTCGACCGGGATGATCTGCCCGGGCTTGGCGACCGCCTTCACCAGCGGCCCGCCGACGATCAGCGACTCCTTGTTGGCCAGGGCCAGGGTGCGTCCGGCCTCCAGGGCCGCGAGCGTGGGGGCCAGGCCGATGGAGCCGGTGATGCCGTTGAGGACGGTGTGGCAGGGGCGGGCGGCCAGCTCGGTGGCCGCGTCGGGGCCCGCCAGGATCTCGGGCAGGGGCTCGCCGCCGTACCGCGCGGTCAGCGCCTCGCGCAGCTCGGGCTCCTTTTCGGCCTGGGCGACCGCGACGGTGCGCACCCGCAGCCGGTGTGCCTGCTCGGCCAGCAGTGCGACCCGGCCGCCGGCGGCCGACAGTCCCGTCACCGTGAAGCGCTCGGGATTGCGGAGGACCAGGTCGATGGCCTGGGTGCCGACCGAGCCGGTCGAGCCGAGGATCACGATCTCGCGCGGTCCGTCGGCGGCGGCGGTGCCGGCCGAGTAGCGCAGGTGCGGGTCAGCGAGGAAGTCCGTCATCCTCCCATTGTGGCGGCACCACCGGGCGGGCCCGACAGGGCGGTCCCGGTGGTGCCGCGCACACCCGTGGGGGGCTTGGCGGGGCCGGTCAGTGGACGGGGCGGTGGACGTTCTCGGCCTTGGAGGGGCCGGGGGTGGCGTCGGCGATCCAGGGGCCCTCGCCGCTGGGGTCGACGATGCCGCTCTCCAGCCAGGTGTAGGTGCCGGCCATGACGCCGGAGACGACCTTGCGGTCGAGGTCGTCGGTGTTGGTCCAGAGCCGGCGGAAGAGCTCCTCCGCGCGGATGCGGGACTGCCGGCAGAAGGCGTCGGCGAGCTGGTACGCCTCGGAGCCGTTCTCGCCGAGGGCGCGCAGGTGCTCGGCGCGGACGCAGGCGGCGCTCATGGCGAAGAGCTCGGCCCCGATGTCGACGATCCGGCCGAGGAAGCCCTGCTTGGTCTCCATGCGGCCCTGCCAGCGGGACATGGCGTAGAAGGTGGAGCGGGCGAGCCTGCGCGAGGAGCGCTCGACGTAGCGCAGATGGCCGGAGAGATCGCGGTGGCCGGCCGGGTGGAACTCGGCGTAGGTGCGGGGCAGCTGTCCGGGGCCGGCCACCAGTTTGGGCAGCCAGCGGGCGTAGAAGCCGCCGGCCCGGGCGCCGGCCCTGGCCTTGTCGCCCAGGGACTTGTCCGGGTCGATGAGGTCGCCGGCGACGGACAGATGGGCGTCGACGGCCTCGCGGGCGATGAGCAGGTGCATGATCTCGGTGGAGCCCTCGAAGATCCGGTTGATGCGGGAGTCGCGCAGCATCTGCTCGGCGGGCACGGCGCGCTCGCCGCGGGCGGCGAGGGAGGCGGCGGTCTCATAGCCCCGGCCGCCGCGGATCTGGACGAGTTCGTCGGCCATCAGCCAGGCCATCTCGCTGGCGTAGAGCTTGGCGAGGGCCGCCTCGATGCGGATGTCGTTCCGGTCCTCGTCGGCCATCTGGCCGGAGAGTTCGAGCACGGCCTCCAGGGCGAAGGTGGTCGCGGCGATGAAGGAGATCTTGCTGCCGACGGCCTCGTGCCGGGCGATCGGCTTTCCCCACTGCTCGCGCGCGGTGGACCACTCCCGGGCGATCTTCAGGGCCCACTTGCCGTTGGAGACGCACATCGCGGGGATGGACAGCCGGCCGGTGTTGAGCGTGGTGAGCGCGATCTTCAAGCCGGCGCCCTCGGGGCCGATGCGGTGGGCGGCGGGGACGCGGACCTGGTGGAAGCGGGTGACGCCGTTCTCGATACCGCGCAGGCCCATGAAGGCGTTGCGGTTCTCGACGGTGACGCCCTCGGCGTTCGCCTCCACCACGAAGGCGGTGATGCCGCCCTTGTGGCCCTCGCCGCGGGGCACCCGGGCCATCACGACGAGCAGGTCGGCGACGACGCCGTTGGTGGTCCACAGTTTGACGCCGTCGAGGACGTAGTCGTCGCCGTCGGGCACGGCGGTGGTGGCGAGCCGGGCCGGGTCGCTGCCGACGTCGGGCTCGGTGAGCAGGAAGGCCGAGATGTCGGTGCGGGCGCAGCGCGGCAGGAAGGTCTCCTTCTGCTCCTGCGTGCCGAAGAGCTTCAGCGGCTGCGGGACGCCGATCGACTGGTGCGCGGAGAGCAGCGCGCCGACGACGGGGCTGGCGGAGCCGGCGACGGCGAGCGCCCGGTTGTAGTAGACCTGGGTCAGGCCGAGGCCCCCGTACCTCGTGTCGATCTTCATGCCGAAGGCGCCGAGCTCCTTGAGTCCCTGGACCGTCTCGTCCGGGATCCGGGCCTCGCGCTCGATGCGGGCGCCGTCGATCCGCGTCTCGCAGAAATCGCGCAGTTTGGCCAGGAACTCCTCGCCGCGCCGTACGTCGTCGGGCGCCGGGGTGGGGTGGGGGTGGATCAGGTCGAGCCGGAAGCGGCCGAGGAAGAGTTCCTTGGCGAAGCTGGGCTTCTTCCAGTCCTGTTCGCGGGCCGCCTCGGCCACCTGGCGCGCCTCGCGCTCGGAGACCGGCCGTACGGATGGAGCGGACATCAGGCACCTCGCAGCGGAAGTCGGGGCCGTTGTCCCGGTCGGCTACCGACCGGTGCTACTCGTCCGTATGTACCCGATCCGTACGGGCTCTACCAGTCCCCGCGCGACGATTCCCGCTCCGCCGTGCGTCGTGCCCGGTCAGCGGGGCGTGCCGGGGGTGACGAGCCCGCTCTCGTAGGCGACGACCACGGCCTGGGCGCGGCTGCACAGGCCGAGCTTGGTCATGGCGCGGTTGAGGTGCGTCTTGACGGTGGCCTCGCTGATGACGAGCTCGCCGGCGATCTCGGCGTTCGACAGTCCGCGGCCGGTCAGCCGCAGCACCTCCAGCTCCCGGCCGGTCAGGCCGTCGAGCCCCTCGGGCACGGCCTCGGTGACGGGCTCGTCGGGCAGCCGCTCGGTGAACGCCTCGACGAGGCGGCGGGTGACGCTCGGGGCGAAGAGGGTGTCGCCGCCGGCGACGGCGGTGATGGCCGCGAGCAGCCGCTGCGGGCCAGCGTCCTTGAGGAGGAAGCCGGCGGCCCCGGCGCGCAGCGCGGCGTAGACGTATTCGTCGAGGTCGAAGGTGGTGAGCACGAGGACCCGGGGGGCGGGGTCGGCGGCGTCCCGCAGGATGCGCTCGGTGGCGGCGATGCCGCTGAGGCCGGGCATGCGGATGTCCATAAGGATCACGTCGGGGCGGTGCTCGGCGGCCAGCGCGACGGCCTCCTCGCCGTCGGACCCCTCGGCGACGACGGTCATGCCGGGGGCGGCGCGCAGCAGCGCGGCCACGCCGGCGCGGATGAGCACTTGGTCGTCCACGACGAGGACGCGGATCTCCCCGCCGCCCTCCGTGCCGTCCTCGGTGCCGGATCCCGTCCCGGTCGCACCGGTCATCTCCGGCCCCCTCCCGTGCCCCGCCGCCAGAGGGGCCCCGCCGTCAGAGGGGAAGTGTGAGCCTCACCTCGAACCCGCCCTCTCCGCGCGGCCCGGCGGCCAGGGTTCCCCCGTAGATCCTGGCGCGCTCGCGCATGCCGATCAAGCCATGGCCGGATGATCGGTCCGGTATGGCCGGATCCGGTCGCTTCCCGGGCGGCGGCGTCCCGCCGTTCCGGCCGTCGTCGGTGATCCGCACGGTCAGCCGGTGGGCCTCGAAGTCGACGCGGACGGTGGCACGGGCGGGGCGGGCGTGTTTGATGACGTTGGTGAGGGCCTCCTGGACGACGCGGTACGCGCACAGGTCCGGCCCGGGCGGCAGCGCCCGCCGCTCGCCGGTGATCTCCAGGCGTACGTCCACGCCCGCGGCCCGGACGCGCTCGGCGGTCTCCTCCAGCCGGTCCAGCCCGGGCGTCGGCTGGTACGGGCCGTCGCCCGCGCTCTCCCCCACGCCCTCCGGGCCGACGCGCAGGACGGCCAGCAGCCGGCGCAGTTCCTCCAGCGCCTCGCCGCTGACGGCCGAGATCGTGCCGAGCGCCTCGCGGGCGGTGCCGACGTCGGTGGTGAAGACGTAGTGGGCGAGCCCGGCCTGCACGGAGATCACGGACATGTGGTGGGCGACCACGTCGTGCAGTTCGCGGGCGATGCGGACGCGCTCCTCGGCGACCGCCCGGCGGGCGTTCTCGGCCTGTTCCCGGCGGAGCTGGCGGGTGACGGCGGACAACTGCCGGTTGCGTTCGCCCAGTCGGCGGGCGCTGCTGCCGAACCACCACAGGGCGAGCGGGACGACGACGGCCTGGGCGGACACGGTCAGCATGTCGCTGCGCCCGTTGGAGGCGCCCGAGATCATCCACATCGCCCAGCCCGCGAGGGCGCACAGGCCCGCCACGCGCGGCGGGCGGCTCGCGGCGACGGTGTAGGCGGCGAGCATCATGGCGGCCGAGTCGATGACCGGCCAGTAGCCGCGGAGGATGTGGACCAGCCACAGTCCGCACACCGCCAGGAAGACGGCCAGGGGCGCGCGCCTGCGGCCCACGAGCACCATGTTGGCCACGACGGTCAGGGCGTAGCCTCGCGTGTCGAGCGGCTGCCAGCCCTCGGGCGGACGCTCGTGACCGAGCAGCAGCGCGACGAGGGTGAGGCCCGCCGCCAGCGACACGTCCAGCACCACCCGCGGCAACGCGCCGATCCGGCGCTCCACGGCCCGCACGGTCCACATCGCGGCAGCCTAACCCCGCCACCGCCGGCGGGGCATCGGCCGGGCGGTGGCGGTCGCGGCTACCGCGGCGGTTGCAGGAATCCGCCCGGCTACCGCAGGAGTTGAGGGCGGAGTTCCACCCGTTACGGGACGACCCGGTGCCCGGCCTTCCGTACCGTCGGTGGTGTCGGCGCACGCAGCGCACCACACGGGGGGCGGGCGCCGGCGGCACGGGGGAAGGCAGCGCGCCCCGGTCCAGGGCGCCGGGGCGCGCTGCTGTCCGCCTCCGTCAGAGCGCGAGGCCGGTGAGGACCAGCACCCGCTCGTAGGTGTAGTCGTCCATCGCGTACCGCACGCCCTCGCGGCCCACGCCGGACTGCTTGGCGCCGCCGTACGGCATCTGGTCGGCACGGTAGGACGGCACGTCGCCGATGATGACGCCACCGGTCTCCAGCGCGCGGTGCGCGCGGAAGGCGGTCTGCAGGTCGTGCGTGAAGACGCCCGCCTGGAGGCCGTACGGGGAGTCGTTGACGGCGGCGAAGGCGGCGGCCTCGCCATCGGCCTTGGTGATCGTCAGGACGGGGCCGAAGACCTCCTCGCAGGCGATGGTCACGCCGGCCGGGACGTCCGCCAGCACGGTCGGGGCGTAGGTGGCGCCCTCACGCTTGCCGCCGGCGAGCAGGGTGGCGCCGGCCGCGACGGCCTCGTCGACCCAGGACTCGACGCGCTTGGCGGCGTCCTCGCTGACCAGCGGGCCGACGTCGGTCGAGGCGTCGGACGGGTCACCCGTCACCTGGGCCTCGACGGCGGCGACGACCTTGGGCAGCAGACGGTCGTAGACCGACGCGTCGGCGATCACGCGCTGCACGGAGATGCAGGACTGGCCGCCCTGGTAGTTGGAGAAGGTGGCGATGCGCTGCGCCGCCCAGTCCAGGTCCTCCTCGGAGGACCAGTCGGCGAGGACGACGGCCGCGCCGTTGCCGCCGAGCTCCAGGGTGACGTGCTTGCGGGGCGCGGAGTCGAGGATCGACCAGCCGACCGGGCCGGAGCCGGTGAAGGAGATGACCGGCAGCCGCTCGTCCTGCACGAGGGCGGACATGCGGTCGTTCGGCACCGGCAGGACGCTCCAGGAGCCGGCGGGCAGGTCGGTCTCCGCCAGCAGCTCGCCGAGGACCAGCGAGGAGATCGGGGTCGCCGGGGCCGGCTTGAGGATGATCGGCGTGCCGACGGCGATGGCCGGGGCGACCTTGTGCGCGCTGAGGTTCAGCGGGAAGTTGAACGGCGCGATGCCGAGCACGGTGCCGCGCGGGAAGCGGCGGGTCAGCGCGAGGCGGCCGGTGCCGCCGGCGTCGGTGTCCAGGCGCTGGGCGTCACCGGCGTTGAAGCGGCGGGCCTCCTCGGCGGCGAAGCGGAACACGGAGACGGCACGGCCGACCTCGCCGCGCGCCCACTTGATGGGCTTGCCGTTCTCGGCGGAGATCAGCTGGGCGATCTCCTCGGTCCGCTCGGCGAGCCGCCGCGAGACGTGGTCCAGGGCCGCGGCCCGAACGTGCGCGGGCGTCGCCGCGAACTCCTCGCGCACGGCGTGCGCGGCGGCGACGGCCTCCTCGACCTGCGCCTCGGTGGGCACGCTCACGGTGCCGACGAGACGGCCGTCCCAGGAGTTGGTGACGTCGAAGGTCTCCTCGCCGGTGGCCTCGCGGCCGGCCAGCCAGAACCCGTGCGGGGCAGCAGCAGTCACAGTCCCGGCCCTTCCCAAATGGTGTGGATGTTTGGCACCCGCCACGGTATGGCCATGCGGCCCGCACGGTATTTGTCCGGTGCGGAGCACTGGGCGTGCGCGGTGCGCCGCTTCGGCGGAGCCGGGCTGTGGTCCCACCGCCGCGCCTGCGGCTACGGTGCCGAGCCCGTCGCCTTCAGCGCCAGCCACAGCTCCATGCGCGTGTCCGCCTCGTCCAGCGAGCGCCCCAGGATCTCCTCGACTCTCCGCATCCGGTAGCGCAGCGTGTGCCGGTGCACCCCCAGGTCCGCCGCCGCCGCGTCCCACTGGCCGTGGCGGGAGAGCCAGGCCCGCAGCGAGGCGACGAGGTCGCCGCGGCCGGTCGCGTCGTGCTCGTGGAGGGCCCGCAGCATGCCGTCCGCGAAGGCGCGCACCGCGTCGTCGGCGAGGAGCGGGAGGACGGAACCGGCGGCGACCTCCTCGTGCTCGACGAGGGCCTTGCCCCGGCGGCGGGCGACCGACAGGGCCTGCTCGGCCTGGCGGTAGGCCGCGGCGGCCGCCGTCGGGCCGGCCGGGCCGGAGAGGCCCAGCACCGTCTCGTGGCCGCCCTCGCCCGGCGCCGACGCGCCGGCGCGCTCC
>NZ_JBFAPH010000261.1:0-8816 GCF_040675635.1 Streptomyces sp. NPDC049577 | reverse complement strand
TCGCGGTCGCCTCCTACATCGGGGCGGCGTACTGGTTCACCTCCTCCACATCCTTCGCCAACCCGGCTGCGACCATCGGCCGCGCCTTCACCGACCCGTCGACGCGCTCAACAACGGCGACTGGACCGGCAAGACGCGCGTGGTCCGGGTGAACGACTGGACGACGCACTGGACGTACCGGGACGTCATCACGGTCGTGGAGGGCGCCGGCCCGAACCTCGACTGCATCATGCTGCCGAAGGTGCAGGACGCCCAGCAGATCGTCGCCCTGGACCTGCTGCTGACGCAGATCGAGAAGACCATGGGCTTCGAGGTCGGTCGCATCGGCATCGAGGCGCAGATCGAGAACGCCAAGGGCCTGGTGAACGTCGACGCCATCGCCGCCGCCTCACCCCGGCTGGAGACGATCATCTTCGGGCCGGCGGACTTCATGGCCTCGATCAACATGAAGACGCTGGTGGTGGGCGAGCAGCCGCCCGGTTACCCGGCGGACGCCTACCACTACATCCTGATGCGCATCCTGATGGCCGCCCGCGCCCACGACCTCCAGGCGATCGACGGCCCTTACCTCCAGATCAAGAACGTCGACGGCTACCGCGAGGTCGCCGGCCGTGCCGCGGCGCTGGGCTTCGACGGCAAGTGGGTGCTGCACCCGGGCCAGGTGGAGGCGGCCAACGAGGTCTTCTCGCCCACGCAGGAGGACTACGACCACGCCGAGCTGATCCTGGACGCGTACGACTGGTGCACCTCCGAGGCGGGCGGCAAGAAGGGTTCGGCCATGCTCGGCGACGAGATGATCGACGAGGCCAGCCGCAAGATGGCCCTGGTCATCGCGGGCAAGGGCCGCGCCGCGGGGATGACCCGCACGTCCAAGTTCGAGATCCCGGAGGCGTGAGCGCGATGCAGTTCGGTCGTACCTACGAAGAGTTCACCGTCGGTGACGTCTACAAGCACTGGCCCGGGAAGACGGTCACGGAATACGACGACCACCTCTTCTGCCTGCTGACCATGAACCACCACCCGCTGCACATGGACAGCAATTACGCGGAGAAGACGACCGACTTCGGCAGGAATGTCGTGGTCGGCAACTACATCTACTCCCTGCTGCTCGGCATGTCCGTACCGGACGTCTCCGGCAAGGCGATCGCCAATCTGGAGATCGAGTCGCTCAAGCACGTCGCGCCGACCTTCCACGGCGACACGATCTACGGCGAGACGACCGTGCTGGACAAGACCCCCTCGAAGTCCAAGATCGACCGCGGGATCGTGTACGTCGAGACCCGCGGCTACAAGCAGGACGGCACCCTGGTCTGCGTCTTCCGCCGCAAGGTGATGGTGCCGACCGCCGAATACACCGAGAAGCGCGGCGGGGAGCAGCCCGGCCGCCCCGAGCCGATCATCCGGGAGAAGTGAGATGGGGCGCCTCGCGCGGACCGAAGGACTGACGGACATCCAGCGGGAAATCCTCGCGACGGTCCGTGAATTCGTCGACAAGGAGATCATCCCGGTCGCGACCGAGCTGGAGCACCGGGACGAGTACCCGACCCGGATAGTCGAGGGCCTCAAGGAACTCGGCCTCTTCGGCCTGATGATCCCGGAGGAGTACGGCGGTCTGGGTGAGTCCCTTCTCACATACGCGCTCTGCGTCGAGGAGATCGCCCGGGGCTGGATGAGTGTGTCCGGAATCATCAATACGCACTTCATCGTCGCCTACATGCTCAAGCAGCACGGCACCCAGGAACAGAAGGACCACTTCCTGCCGCGCATGGCGACGGGCGAGGTGCGTGGCGCGTTCTCGATGTCGGAGCCCGGGCTGGGCTCGGATGTGTCGGCGATCACGTCCAAGGGCGTGCGCGACGGGGATGAATACGTCCTGAACGGTCAGAAGATGTGGCTGACCAACGGCGGCTCGTCCACGCTCGTCGCGGTGCTGTGCCGGACCGACGAGGGGCACCCGGAGGGGACGGCCCCGCACAAGTCGATGACCACCTTCCTGATCGAGAAGGAGCCCGGTTTCGGCCAGGTCAAGCCGGGTCTGACCATCCCCGGCAAGATCGAGAAGATGGGCTACAAGGGCGTCGACACCACCGAGCTGATCATGGACGGGCTGCGGGTTCCGGCCGACCGGGTGCTCGGCGGGACGACCGGCCGGGGCTTCTACCAGATGATGGACGGCGTCGAGGTCGGCCGCGTGAACGTCGCGGCACGTGGCTGCGGTGTCGCACAGCGTGCCTTCGAGCTGGGCGTGTCCTACGCGCAGCAGCGTCAGACCTTCGGAAAACCCATCGCGCAGCATCAGGCGATTCAATTCAAACTCGCCGAAATGGGGACAAAGGTCGAAGCCGCCCATGCGATGATGGTGAATGCGGCGCGGAAGAAGGACTCGGGCCAGCGCAACGACCTGGAGGCGGGCATGGCCAAGTACCTCGCCTCCGAGTACTGCAAGGAGGTCGTCGAGGACGCCTTCCGCATCCACGGCGGTTACGGCTTCTCCAAGGAGTACGAGATCGAGCGCCTCTACCGGGAGGCGCCGATGCTGCTCATCGGTGAAGGAACGGCCGAGATCCAGAAAATGATCATTGGCCGCCGGCTGCTCGAGGAGTACCGGACCCAGGGCTGATTGCCGGATTCGAGGGGATATGGCAGCGTTTTAACCGAGAACAAGATCACACCCTGTCATCGGTCTTCGGCCACGGACTGGCCCCGGCGCTTGGCCAGTTGCCGCCCGCAACCGATAGCATCCCCCAAAGCCGCCGTCCCCCGATCATTACGCGGCCCCCTCCGCTACGAAGGTCACCCATGCCCCACAGCTCTTCCTCTGCACCACGCGACAGCCTCGTCGGCGTACGCCTCGCGCGCGGAGCATCGCCGTGGCTCCTCCCCACCGTCGCCACGGCAGCGGTCAGCCTCGCCAAGGCCCGCCGCTCCGGGCGCTGGGCGGCCCTGGCCGTGCCCGCCACCGCGCTGGCGGCGGGCATGCTGTGGTTCTTCCGCGACCCCGACCGCGAGATCGCCCAGGGCAGGGTCATCTCGCCGGCCGACGGCGTCGTGCAGAGCATCATGCCCTGGAAGGACGGACGCACCCGCGTCGCGATCTTCATGAGCCCGCTGAACGTCCACGTCAACCGCGCGCCGATGGCCGGCACCGTGACGTCCGTCGAGCACATCCCCGGCGGCTTCGTCCCGGCCTTCAACAAGGAGAGCGAGAACAACGAGCGCGTCGTCTGGCACTTCGACACCGAGCTCGGCGACATCGAGATGGTGCAGATCGCCGGCGCCGTCGCCCGTCGCATCGTTCCCTACCTCGACGCGGACGCCAAGGTCGAGCAGGGCGAGCGGATCGGCCTGATCCGCTTCGGTTCGCGCGTCGACGTCTACCTCCCCGAGGGCGTCGAGGTCGCGGTCGAGGTCGGCCAGCCCACCACGGCAGGAGTGACACGCCTTGACCGTGATTGATCCCGACACACAGGCCGCCTGGGTCCCGGAAGCGGAGTCCGACGACACGGACGACATGCCGCTGTCCACCCGGCTGTCGATAGCGGACACCCTCACCCTGGGTAACGCGATCTGCGGCTTCATGGCCGTCTACTTCACGACCACCGGCGTCCTCATCCCGCATCTGACGGGCAACGAGGACGGCGGCATGGCCCGGCACAGCGCGGCCACGGCCGTGATACTGATGCTGCTCGCGTCGGTCTTCGACCTCTTCGACGGGCTCGTGGCGCGCAAGCTGCGCGCCTCCGCGATGGGGGCGGAGCTGGACAACCTCTCCGACCTGATCAGCTTCGGGCTGGCGCCGGCGTACTTCGTGGTGGTCTGGGGCATGGTCGCCGACGACGCGCACCAGCGGGTCTCGGCGGTCGCGGCGATCGTGGTGCTGCTGGCGGTCGTCCTGCGACTGGCCCGCTTCTCGTGCGTCCAGCTGCGGGACGGCATCTTCCAGGGCATGCCGAGCCCCTTCGGCGCGCTGACGGTCGTCTCGATCGTGCTCCTGGAGCTGCCCTTCGTCCCGACGCTGCTCGCGATCGTGGGCGTGGCGTGGCTGATGGTCAGCCGGGTCGAGTACCCCAAGCCGCGGGGCCGGCTGGCGGTGGCCATGCTCAGCTGGATCGTCCTCAGCATGGGGCTGCTGGCCGCGTGGGCCTTCGACGCGCCCGGTGGCGAGCTGCTCCTCCAGACGGGCTGCGCCCTGCAGCTCGTGCTGGGCGCGGTGATCCCGCTGTTCGCCACGGCGCGGCGGGTGAACACGTTCCGCGACAACCGCCGCGAGGCGCGTGCCGCGCAGCTGCCGTAACGCTTGCCGCGAAGGGCCCCGGACAACACCGTTCGGGGCCCTTCGCGTTTCCGGGTATGCGCGGCCCGGTGGTCGCTCCTGTCTTTTCCCACCCGCCCGCCCGTTCCCCGGAACGTTCCGGGGAACGGGCGGGCGGGTGGGAAAAGACAGGAGCGACCACCGGGCCGCGCATACCCGGAAACGCGAAGGGCCCCGAACGGTGTTGTCCGGGGCCCTTCGCGGCAAGCGTTACGGCAGCTGCGCGGCACGCGCCTCGCGGCGGTTGTCGCGGAACGTGTTCACCCGCCGCGCCGTGGCGAACAGCGGGATCACCGCGCCCAGCACGAGCTGCAGGGCGCAGCCCGTCTGGAGGAGCAGCTCGCCACCGGGCGCGTCGAAGGCCCACGCGGCCAGCAGCCCCATGCTGAGGACGATCCAGCTGAGCATGGCCACCGCCAGCCGGCCCCGCGGCTTGGGGTACTCGACCCGGCTGACCATCAGCCACGCCACGCCCACGATCGCGAGCAGCGTCGGGACGAAGGGCAGCTCCAGGAGCACGATCGAGACGACCGTCAGCGCGCCGAAGGGGCTCGGCATGCCCTGGAAGATGCCGTCCCGCAGCTGGACGCACGAGAAGCGGGCCAGTCGCAGGACGACCGCCAGCAGCACCACGATCGCCGCGACCGCCGAGACCCGCTGGTGCGCGTCGTCGGCGACCATGCCCCAGACCACCACGAAGTACGCCGGCGCCAGCCCGAAGCTGATCAGGTCGGAGAGGTTGTCCAGCTCCGCCCCCATCGCGGAGGCGCGCAGCTTGCGCGCCACGAGCCCGTCGAAGAGGTCGAAGACCGACGCGAGCAGCATCAGTATCACGGCCGTGGCCGCGCTGTGCCGGGCCATGCCGCCGTCCTCGTTGCCCGTCAGATGCGGGATGAGGACGCCGGTGGTCGTGAAGTAGACGGCCATGAAGCCGCAGATCGCGTTACCCAGGGTGAGGGTGTCCGCTATCGACAGCCGGGTGGACAGCGGCATGTCGTCCGTGTCGTCGGACTCCGCTTCCGGGACCCAGGCGGCCTGTGTGTCGGGATCAATCACGGTCAAGGCGTGTCACTCCTGCCGTGGTGGGCTGGCCGACCTCGACCGCGACCTCGACGCCCTCGGGGAGGTAGACGTCGACGCGCGAACCGAAGCGGATCAGGCCGATCCGCTCGCCCTGCTCGACCTTGGCGTCCGCGTCGAGGTAGGGAACGATGCGACGGGCGACGGCGCCGGCGATCTGCACCATCTCGATGTCGCCGAGCTCGGTGTCGAAGTGCCAGACGACGCGCTCGTTGTTCTCGCTCTCCTTGTTGAAGGCCGGGACGAAGCCGCCGGGGATGTGCTCGACGGACGTCACGGTGCCGGCCATCGGCGCGCGGTTGACGTGGACGTTCAGCGGGCTCATGAAGATCGCGACGCGGGTGCGTCCGTCCTTCCAGGGCATGATGCTCTGCACGACGCCGTCGGCCGGCGAGATGACCCTGCCCTGGGCGATCTCGCGGTCGGGGTCGCGGAAGAACCACAGCATGCCCGCCGCCAGCGCGGTGGCGGGCACGGCCAGGGCCGCCCAGCGCCCGGAGCGGCGGGCCTTGGCGAGGCTGACCGCTGCCGTGGCGACGGTGGGGAGGAGCCACGGCGATGCTCCGCGCGCGAGGCGTACGCCGACGAGGCTGTCGCGTGGTGCAGAGGAAGAGCTGTGGGGCATGGGTGACCTTCGTAGCGGAGGGGGCCGCGTAATGATCGGGGGACGGCGGCTTTGGGGGATGCTATCGGTTGCGGGCGGCAACTGGCCAAGCGCCGGGGCCAGTCCGTGGCCGAAGACCGATGACAGGGTGTGATCTTGTTCTCGGTTAAAACGCTGCCATATCCCCTCGAATCCGGCAATCAGCCCTGGGTCCGGTACTCCTCGAGCAGCCGGCGGCCAATGATCATTTTCTGGATCTCGGCCGTTCCTTCACCGATGAGCAGCATCGGCGCCTCCCGGTAGAGGCGCTCGATCTCGTACTCCTTGGAGAAGCCGTAACCGCCGTGGATGCGGAAGGCGTCCTCGACGACCTCCTTGCAGTACTCGGAGGCGAGGTACTTGGCCATGCCCGCCTCCAGGTCGTTGCGCTGGCCCGAGTCCTTCTTCCGCGCCGCATTCACCATCATCGCATGGGCGGCTTCGACCTTTGTCCCCATTTCGGCGAGTTTGAATTGAATCGCCTGATGCTGCGCGATGGGTTTTCCGAAGGTCTGACGCTGCTGCGCGTAGGACACGCCCAGCTCGAAGGCACGCTGTGCGACACCGCAGCCACGTGCCGCGACGTTCACGCGGCCGACCTCGACGCCGTCCATCATCTGGTAGAAGCCCCGGCCGGTCGTCCCGCCGAGCACCCGGTCGGCCGGAACCCGCAGCCCGTCCATGATCAGCTCGGTGGTGTCGACGCCCTTGTAGCCCATCTTCTCGATCTTGCCGGGGATGGTCAGACCCGGCTTGACCTGGCCGAAACCGGGCTCCTTCTCGATCAGGAAGGTGGTCATCGACTTGTGCGGGGCCGTCCCCTCCGGGTGCCCCTCGTCGGTCCGGCACAGCACCGCGACGAGCGTGGACGAGCCGCCGTTGGTCAGCCACATCTTCTGACCGTTCAGGACGTATTCATCCCCGTCGCGCACGCCCTTGGACGTGATCGCCGACACATCCGAGCCCAGCCCGGGCTCCGACATCGAGAACGCGCCACGCACCTCGCCCGTCGCCATGCGCGGCAGGAAGTGGTCCTTCTGTTCCTGGGTGCCGTGCTGCTTGAGCATGTAGGCGACGATGAAGTGCGTATTGATGATTCCGGACACACTCATCCAGCCCCGGGCGATCTCCTCGACGCAGAGCGCGTATGTGAGAAGGGACTCACCCAGACCGCCGTACTCCTCCGGGATCATCAGGCCGAAGAGGCCGAGTTCCTTGAGGCCCTCGACTATCCGGGTCGGGTACTCGTCCCGGTGCTCCAGCTCGGTCGCGACCGGGATGATCTCCTTGTCGACGAATTCACGGACCGTCGCGAGGATTTCCCGCTGGATGTCCGTCAGTCCTTCGGTCCGCGCGAGGCGCCCCATCTCACTTCTCCCGGATGATCGGCTCGGGGCGGCCGGGCTGCTCCCCGCCGCGCTTCTCGGTGTATTCGGCGGTCGGCACCATCACCTTGCGGCGGAAGACGCAGACCAGGGTGCCGTCCTGCTTGTAGCCGCGGGTCTCGACGTACACGATCCCGCGGTCGATCTTGGACTTCGAGGGGGTCTTGTCCAGCACGGTCGTCTCGCCGTAGATCGTGTCGCCGTGGAAGGTCGGCGCGACGTGCTTGAGCGACTCGATCTCCAGATTGGCGATCGCCTTGCCGGAGACGTCCGGTACGGACATGCCGAGCAGCAGGGAGTAGATGTAGTTGCCGACCACGACATTCCTGCCGAAGTCGGTCGTCTTCTCCGCGTAATTGCTGTCCATGTGCAGCGGGTGGTGGTTCATGGTCAGCAGGCAGAAGAGGTGGTCGTCGTATTCCGTGACCGTCTTCCCGGGCCAGTGCTTGTAGACGTCACCGACGGTGAACTCTTCGTAGGTACGACCGAACTGCATCGCGCTCACGCCTCCGGGATCTCGAACTTGGACGTGCGGGTCATCCCCGCGGCGCGGCCCTTGCCCGCGATGACCAGGGCCATCTTGCGGCTGGCCTCGTCGATCATCTCGTCGCCGAGCATGGCCGAACCCTTCTTGCCGCCCGCCTCGGAGGTGCACCAGTCGTACGCGTCCAGGATCAGCTCGGCGTGGTCGTAGTCCTCCTGCGTGGGCGAGAAGACCTCGTTGGCCGCCTCCACCTGGCCCGGGTGCAGCACCCACTTGCCGTCGAAGCCCAGCGCCGCGGCACGGCCGGCGACCTCGCGGTAGCCGTCGACGTTCTTGATCTGGAGGTAAGGGCCGTCGATCGCCTGGAGGTCGTGGGCGCGGGCGGCCATCAGGATGCGCATCAGGATGTAGTGGTAGGCGTCCGCCGGGTAACCGGGCGGCTGCTCGCCCACCACCAGCGTCTTCATGTTGATCGAGGCCATGAAGTCCGCCGGCCCGAAGATGATCGTCTCCAGCCGGGGTGAGGCGGCGGCGATGGCGTCGACGTTCACCAGGCCCTTGGCGTTCTCGATCTGCGCCTCGATGCCGATGCGACCGACCTCGAAGCCCATGGTCTTCTCGATCTGCGTCAGCAGCAGGTCCAGGGCGACGATCTGCTGGGCGTCCTGCACCTTCGGCAGCATGATGCAGTCGAGGTTCGGGCCGGCGCCCTCCACGACCGTGATGACGTCCCGGTACGTCCAGTGCGTCGTCCAGTCGTTCACCCGGACCACGCGCGTCTTGCCGGTCCAGTCGCCGTTGTTGAGCGCGTCGACGGGTCGGTGAAGGCGCGGCCGATGGTCGCAGCCGGGTTGGCGAAGGATGTGGAGGAGGTGAACCAGTACGCCGCCCCGATGTAGGAGGCGACCGCGA
>NZ_JBFAPH010000260.1:0-8849 GCF_040675635.1 Streptomyces sp. NPDC049577 | reverse complement strand
GCCCCGAGGCCGCCCGCACGCCCCCGCGGAGCCGGCCCGGGGCCCTTCGCCTTTCGTCCTTCGCCGCCGTCCCTCCGGCGTCCCTCCGCCGTCCCGCCGCCGTGTCGTACGGCCTCAGCGCTGTTCCCCGGCTGCCTCCGCGGCCCGCTTCGGTACCGCCGGCACCGGCAGGAACGGCAGGCGCAGCGCCCCGAAGGCGTCCTGCGGCACCGCCGGGTGCCGGGGGGCCACCGGGGCGACGGGGACGTAGGCGTCGCCCGGTTCGGGGCGCGGGTCGGGTTCGTCCTTGTTGGGCCAGAGGGACATGGCGCGCTCCGCCTGCGCCGTGATCGTCAGCGAGGGGTTGACGCCGAGGTTGGCGGAGACGGCCGCGCCGTCGACCACCGAGATGCCCGGGTGGCCGTAGAGCCGGTGGTACGGGTCGATGACACCGCGTTCCGCGTCCGGGCCGATGGGGCAGCCGCCCAGGAAGTGGGCGGTGAGCGGGGTGCCCATGAGTTCGCCGACGTTGCTGCCGGGGAAGCCGCCGATCTCCCGTGCGAGGTGGTCCGCGGCCTCGGCGGCGGCGGGTATCTGCTTCGGGTTCGGCGTCCCGTGGCCCTGCCGGGCGGTGAGCAGGCCCTTGCCCGGCCGGGCGGTGCGGCGGTAGGTGGTCAGGGAGTTGTCCAGCGACTGCATGACCAGGCCGATGATCGTGCGCTCGGACCAGCGGTGGGTCGCGAGGGAGAGCACCGCCTGCACCGGGTGCCGCACGCAGCGGGCCGCGAAGGCCAGGGCCCGTGGCGCCCGCGTGCCGACCGGCACCTGGGGGATGGAGAGCAGCCCCATCGCGTTGGAGCCCCTGCCGTAGCGCACCGGCTCGATGTGGGTGTCGGCGTCGGGGTGCACGGAGGAGGTGATCGCCACGCCCCGTGTGAAGTCGGGGGCGCTCCCGTGCGCCCGGCGGTAGCGGGAGGCGAGGGTCGAGGCGCCGACGAGCGCCTCGGAGTTCGTCCGGGTCAGCTCGCCCAGCCGGTCGGAGATCCGGGGCAGCAGCCCGCGGTCCTTCATCGTGTGCAGCAGGGTCTGGGTGCCGTACGTACCGGCGGCGAGCACGACCTGCCGGGCTCGCAGGACGCGCGGCCGGGCCTTGCGGCGGCGGTCGGTGGGTACGGTCACGACGCGGTATCCGCCGTCGCGGTGTTCGGTGACGGCGACGACGGTGGTCATGGGGTGGATCACGGCGCCGGCCCGCTCGGCGAGGTGGAGGTAGTTCTCGTTGAGCGTGTTCTTCGCGCCGTGTCGGCAGCCGGTCATGCACTCGCCGCACTCGGTGCACGCCCGGCGGGCCGGGCCCGCGCCGCCGAAGTACGGGTCGGCGGCCTCCTCCCCCGGCCGTGCCCGCACCGTGCCGTCGCCGTCGCGGCCGTCGCCGAAGAAGACGCCCACCGGCGCCGGGTGGAAGGTGTCCCCGACGCCCATGCGCTCGGCCGCCGCCTTCAGATGGACGTCGGAGGCGGTCATGGTCGGGTTGAGCCGGACGCCGAGCATGCGCCGGGCCTGCTCGTAGTACGGCTCCAGCGCGCGCCGCCAGTCGGTGATCCCGGCCCACTGGGGGTCGTCGAAGAACGCCTGCGGCGGTACGTACAGGGTGTTGGCGTAGTTGAGCGAACCGCCGCCGACGCCCGCGCCCGCCAGGACCATGACGTTGCCCAGCAGATGAATGCGCTGGATCCCGTAGAGGCCCAGGGCCGGCGCCCACAGGTAGTCCCGCAGGGCCCAGGAGTTCCTGGGCAGCGACTCCCGCGTGAACCGCCGGCCCGCCTCCAGGACGCCGACGCGGTACCCCTTCTCCGTGAGGCGGAGGGCGGAGACCGCGCCGCCGAATCCGGAGCCGACCACGACGACGTCGTAGTCGAAGCCGTCGTGGTCGAAGCCGTCGTGGCCGACCCCGTCGCCGCCGGTCTGCTTCCCGGCCCTATCCCCTGCCGGCTCCCCTGCCGGCTCCCCGGCCTGCCCGTCGAACTCCGTCACCGCGATCCTCCGTCAGCAGCAGTTCTTCAGCGGTTCCTCACCGGCCGGCCCGGTCAGCGCAGGCGCAGGGCCTTCAGCGCGCGCAGCCCGCCCGTCATCAGCCGGGCGTACCGTTCGTCGTCCATGCCGAACGCGGGCCCGAGCGGCATGATCCGCTGCTGGGCGACGGTCTGGGCCTCGGTGTACTTGAGGAGGCCCGCCGCGCCGTGCCGGCGGCCCAGACCGGAGTCGCCCATGCCGCCCATGGGGGACTGGGCGCTGCCGTAGGCGGCGGCGTACGCCTCGTTGACGTTCACCGTCCCGGCGTTCAGCCGGGCGGCGATCGCCCGGCCGCGCCGTCCGTCCCTGGTCCAGACGCTCGCGTTGAGCCCGTACGGGGTGTCGTTGGCGAGCCGGACGGCCTCGTCCTCGTCCGTGAAGCGGTAGACCGACACCACGGGGCCGAACGTCTCCTCCGTGCTGACGGCCATGGGGGCTTCCACGCCGTCGAGGATGGTCGGCTCGTAGAAGAGCGGGCCGACGTCCGGGCGGGGGCGGCCGCCGGCGACGACGGTGGCGCCCTTGGCGACGGCCTCCTCCACGTGCCGGGTCACGGTCTCCAGCTGCCGCCGCGAGACCAGCGAGCCCATGTCGGCGCCGTAGGCCAGTGCGGTGCCGAGGCGCAGTGCCCGGGTGCGGGCCGCGAACCGGCGGACGAACTCCGCGGCGATCGACTCGTGCACGTACAGCCGCTCGATGGATATGCACAGCTGGCCGGCGGAGGAGAAGCAGCCGCGGACCGCGCCCGCCGCCGCCTTGTCGACGTCGGCGTCGTGCAGCACCAGCATGGCGTTCTTGCCGCCGAGTTCGAGGGAGCAGCCGACGAGCCGGGCGGCGGCCCGCCGGGCGACGTCGCGGCCGGTACGGGTGGAGCCGGTGAAGGAGACGTAGTCGGCGTTCTCGACGACTGCCGGGCCGACGACCGGGCCGTCGCCGATCACCACCTGCCAGACGTCCTCGGGCAGTCCCGCCTCGATGAGGAGTTCGCGCGCCCGGAGCGCGGAGAGCGCGGTCTCGGTGTCGGGCTTCATCACGACGGCATTACCGGCGACGAAGGCGGGCAGGGCGTCACCGACGGACAGCTCGAACGGGTAGTTCCAGGGCGCGATCTGGCCGACGACGCCGCAGGGCCGGTGCAGCTCGGTGACCTTGGTGAGGACGGGCAGCACGCCGGTGTGCGGGCGGGGTCTGAGGTAGGCGGGGGCCTTGCGCCCGTAGTGGCGGGCGGCGACGCAGACGGCCTGCACCTCCTCGTGCGCGTGCAGCCGTGCCTTGCCGGTCTCCAGCTGGATCAGGTCGAGAATCCCCGACTGGTGCCGCAGGACGAGGTCGTGGAAGCGCAGCAGCACGGCCGCGCGCTCGCGGACGGGCAGGGCGGCCCAGGCGGGCTGGGCCGCCCGGGCGCGCGCGTAGGCGGCGGCCACGTCCGCCGGTGTGGATTCGGGGAGTTCGGCGAGCTGCTCCTCCGTGAACGGCGTGTGGCTGACCGTTCGGCCGGAGCCGACGACTCCGGCGGTGAGGCGGGCGACGAGGGCCGGAGTGACCACGTCCGCGGCGGTGCGGGCACCTGGCGGGGCGAGGGGATTGCCGGCGGAAACCGTTCCTGTGCGCTGCTCGTCCGTCATGCGGGTGAGCGTATGCCGGGTCGGACAGTTTTGGTACCCGCCGGTAACCGGATCACGTCACGTGGGCACGCACCCGGCACGCCCGGCTCCGGGCAGCGGGCGTCAGGGGACTGCCGGGGGGCTGTCAGGGGGAGGAGACGGGCCTGGTCCGGACGAAGGTGCTGAGGGCGATGTCGAAGTGCCGGCGCCCCTCCTGGGTGCGGGCGAGGGGCGAGGAGACCCATACGTCGTACATCTTCTCGCCCTCCTCCCAGGCGAGATCGTAGGTGTGCCGGGCGCCGCGGGGCGCCTTGCCCTCGCGCCCGTCGAAGCCGTCCCAGACGAACTCCCAGGAGGCGGCGCGGTGTCCGCGGTGCGTGGCGCGCTCGACGCGGGCGTCGCGGTAGCCGGGGTAGTGGTCGGGGGCCACGGCGGCCGAGGAGCGCATGACGGAGATCGGACCGCCCTCCTGCGGGTCCTGGATGAGGACGCCGATCCGGAACTCCTTGTCGGGCGAGTAGTAGAAGACGCGCGGCGGTTCGAAGGAGCGGGTGAAGCCGTCGGGCACGGCGAAGGCGAAGCCCGCCGGGTCCTGGACGGAGTGGTAGCCGGGCGGCGCGGCGACACTGGCGCTCGCCGGCGGCTCGGAGAGGGAGGAGGCGGGCCCGGTGACGGACCGCTTGCCGTCGGCGCCGGAGCGGAGGTCGTCGTCGCGGTCGAGCAGCGCCGCGAGTCCCGCACCCACCGCGACCAGGGTGACGACGGCGACGGCCGTCATGAGGATCGTCCGGAACCGGCCGCCGTCCGGCGGACCGGCCCGGCCCGAGGGGTCCGGCGGACGGTCCGGCAGGGCCGGGACGCCGTGCCGGACCGGCATGTACCGCGTGGCGGCCGGCGGGGTCCGCCCGTACTCCAGGTAGGCGCGGAGCAGGTCCTCGGCCTCGTCGGCGCCCATGCGCCGCGCCGGGTCGCGCTCCAGCAGTCCGCGGACGACCGGCAGCAGCGGGTCGGCGGCCGCGGGTGGCCGGATCTCGTCGTAGACCACGGCGTGCAGGACACCGCCCACCGAGTCGCGGTGGAAGGGCGATTCGCCGCTGAGCGCCGTGCACAGCAGCACGCCCAGGGACCACAGGTCGGACTCCGGGCCCGCGCGGCCGCCCGACATCCGCTCCGGCGCGGTGTACTCGGGCGAGCCGACGAACGCCCCCGCCTCGGTGATCGTCGTCGCCCCGGACACCTGGGCGATGCCGAAGTCCGTCAGGACGACCCGCCCGGTGCCGGCCTCCAGCAGGACGTTCGCCGGCTTGATGTCCCGGTGCAGCACGCCGCGCGCGTGGGCGGCACGCAGCGCGCCCAGCATCGCCACCCCGATCCGTGCCGCCTCGCGGGGCCCCACCGGGCCGTCCGCCACCAGCAGGTCCGACAGCGAGCGCCCCTCGATCAGTTCCATGACGATCCAGGGGCGCCCGTCCTGCTCCACGATGTCGTGCAGCACGATCACATTCGGATGTTTGATCAGCGCCACCGTGCGGGCCTCGCGCAGCGTGCGCTCGCGCTGGGCCTCGCCGTCGTGGGCGCCGTCGCCCACGTGGAGTTCCTTGACGGCCACTTCGCGCGCCAGCAGCTCGTCCGTGGCACGCCAGACCGTGCCCATTCCCCCGCGGCCGACCCGCCGGCCGAGCCGGTAGCGCCCGGCGAGCAGACCGCCCGGTGCAGCGAAGGTCCCCATGGGCCCATCTTGCCGCACGACCCCACGCCCGACCGGCTGCCGCCGGACGCGTCACTCGACGATGGGCGGCATTGCCGGTCCGGTCGCGCAACTGACGTCACGTCGCGTCACATGCGGCCCATGTGCCCCTGGGGCAACGGGAGGAGGAGCGCGTCAGGCCGCCGTCGCCGTGGTGACGACCAGGGGCGGCGCGGCGCGCTCGGCGGTCCACGGGTCGCTGCGCAGCAGTTCGGGGTCGGCGATCTCGGCGGCCTCCTCGACGGAGGGGTGGTGCCGGCTCACACACGTGAATCCCGCGCTGGAGAGCAGCGGGGGAAGGATCTCGGGCGGCCAGTAGAAGTCGGGGAAGGTGTGCCAGCTGCCGTCGGTGCATTTCAGATGGGCGGGAAAGGGATCGCCGGGCCGGTAGGTCATTCCGGGCTCGCCGACCTGCTGGCAGCTGAAGCGCGTTCCCGCCCGTGTGGGGTCGCTCGCGAGAACGGCGAGACGCCCGCCGGGTTTCAGCAGCCGGTGGATCTCGGAGAGCAGGCGGAGAATTCCGTCCTTGTCCGGCAGCGTCGCCAGGACGTGATTGCACATCGCCGCGTCCGCGCAGCGGTCGGGCAGGTCGGCGACCCGGCCGTCCCTGATGAGGCGGAATTCCGCCCCGGGCGGGTTGCGGCGCCGGGCCGCCTGCAGCATCGCCGGTGACACGTCCACGGCCAGGACCCGCACGCCGTACAGCCGGGCGGCGCGCTCGGCGACGATGCCGGGCCCGCAGCCGAAATCGAGTAGCGTCCTGCCGCGCATTTCCGTGAGTGCGAGGGCGCGGAAGACGAAGGGATGGCCGAGCAGCCGGTCCATCCTGTCGTCCCGCGCCGCATAACCGTCCGCGGCCCGCGGGCCGTCATAGGCCCCGTTGCCGCCGAATTCTCTGGCCATATCGGGTGGCTGCGCCGGATGGCTTGCCGCCACACGCGGAGGGCGGCGAATCACCCTTTCGGGAGCGGTATTTCGAGAACCGGTCTCGAACCGGTCTTGAACCGGTCCCGGAGGACGACGTCCGATGACCGCCGGTGTCCGGGCCGCGGTGGCGGAACGCTGGCGCCCATGACCACGACGCCCCTTCCCCTTCTCCACGCGGCCCGGGCCATTCCCCCGGCCGTACTGCGGCAGCTGCGCGAGCAGGACGACGCCGGCGCCACCCGGCAGCCCTTCACCGACCCGGAGGGCGGCTCGCCGCTGCGGTGCTGCCTGCGGCACAGCCGGGCGGGCGAGCGGATCGTCCTCCTCTCGTACGCGCCGCTGCGCCGCTGGGCGGCCGAGACGGGCGCGGATCCGGGCCCGTACGACGAGTGCGGCCCGGTGTTCGTCCACGCCGCGGAGTGCGCCGGGCAGACGAGCGGCCCGGGCTACCCGCTCGAACTGCACGGCGCCCGCAGGGTGCTGCGCGCCTACGACGCGCGCGGGCACATCCTGGGCGGACGACTGATCGAACTCCCCCAGGACCGGGCCACCGAGGTGGACGACGTGCTCGGGGACGTCTTCACGGACCCGGCGGTGGCGCTGGTGCACGTCCGGGCACTGGAATTCGGCTGCTTCATGCTGGAAGTCCGCCGGACGGATTAGCCGGATGAGACGGATGAGGCAGCCCTCCCCCGTCGTGCGCCCCCTAACCGGACACGTCGAGGACCGGCGAGTCCTCGTAGGCGCGCGCCAGCCGCGCGAACGCGCGGTCCAAGGCTTCGGTGACCGTTCTCCGAACGCGCTCGACCGGCTCCCCCGCGGCAAGCGCACGGTGCAGGGCGTCGAACGCCGTCTCCCCCGCCGCCACCGCCAGCGCGGCGAAGAGGTCGAGCTCCGCCCGGTCGGGGCCCTCCGCGGGCGCGCCCGCGCGTTCGGCCAGGAGTTCGGCCAGCAGTGTCTGGCGCTGCCGCGCCAGCGGCAGGTAGCTGCGGGCGAGGGCGGGGCTCTCCAGCAGGACGCGGGCGAAGATCCGCCCGTTGTCGACGGCCTCGGCACCCAGCACGAGCTCGCACGCGTCCGCGAAGAACCTCCGTACGCCCTCGATGACCTCCGCGCCCGTGCGCGCCCCCGTGACGGCGGCCGGCAGGCCGGCCCGGAACTCCTCGCGGCGGCTGAAGAAGATGTCCTCCTTCGACGCGAAGTGGGTGAAGACGGTGGCCGGCGCCACGTCCGCCTCCGCCGCGATGCGGTTGAGCGTCACGGCGTCGAAGCCCCGCTCGGCGAAGAGCCGGAAGGCCGCGTCCGAGATCGCGCGGCGCGTGCGCTCGCGCTTGCGGCCGCGTATGCCGGCCGGGGCGGCGAGGGGTGCGGTGTCGGCGCTGGTCATGGGGCCAGGGTAGCGGTCTGGCGGCCGAAAATAGAGCTGCTGTATTTTTAGAGGTGCTCTACTTCTGTCGCAGGCACCGCACGCACCCGCACGCACCGCACGCACCCGCACGAACAGAAGGGGATCACCATGGCCACCCAGCTGAACCATCTGATCGTCCACTGCCGGGACCGGCACGAGACCGCCCGCTTCGTCAGCGACCTCCTCGGCACCGAGCCGCCCGTCGACTTCGACATCTTCGCCCAGATCACGAGCGCGAACGGGGTGGGCGTCGACTTCGCCGACAGCATCGTCGACGCGGACCGGATCAACCCCTCGCACCTCGCCTTCCTGGTCACCGACGAGGAGTTCGACGCGGCCCTCGGCCGGATCACCGAGCGGGGCGTCCCGCACTGGGCGGAGCCCGGCAAGAAGGTCAAGGGCATCAACCACCTCTACGGCGGCCGCGGCGTCTACGTGGAGGACCCGGGCGGCACGCTGATCCTGGAGCTCATCACCGCCCCGTACGGCGAGGTCCCGGAGTACGTCACGGCGTGATCCGCTGATCAGCCCGCCAGCTCGCGCTCCAGAGGCGTGCGGAACCGGGGCGTGACCCGGACGTCGCCGATCCAGTCCGCCAGCCGCGTGGCCTCCGCCTCGATCGCGGAGGCCGCGTCGCGGCCGGCGTCCGTCAGCAGCCGCCAGACGATCTGGCCGTTGGCGCGCTGGGCCCAGCCGCCGACGATCCGGCCCCGCCACCACACTGTCGGGCCGATGTTGCCGGCGCGGTCGAAGAGCGCGGGCACATGGGCGGGGTCGAGGTACCAGTCGCGGCCGCGCCAGCCCATGGCCGTCGGGTCGAGGCCGGGCAGCAGCGCGGCCCAGGGACCGGCCGCCGTGTCATCGTCCTCGGGAAGGTCCGAGGCCAGGACGTAGCCGGGCCCCTCCGTCAGCTCGACGTCCGCGACGCCCGCGTCGGCGAGCGCCCTGCGGGTGTCCGCGGCCGTCCAGCCGGTCCACCACTTCAGGTCCGCCTCGGTGGCCGGCCCGTACGCGGCCAGCCAGCGCCGCGCCAGCTCGGCCTTCGCCTCCCGCACGGGCAGCTCCGGCAACTGCGGGACCAGCGCCCACGGGTAGAGGCTGCTGGTCCAGG
>NZ_JBFAPH010000259.1:0-8855 GCF_040675635.1 Streptomyces sp. NPDC049577 | reverse complement strand
GGCGGACACGAGAACTCGACAACGGAAGCGTCGTTATGGGCGTAGAAGCGATGCCACCGTGCACGAACGGGGCGCGCTGTGTGGCCATCAAATAAATAGCGATGCGATCAGCCTTTGGTCAAACGATCGGGTCAGATATCACCAGCGTAGGTACGGACTTGAAGACGAACAGCAAATGTGCAGTCGGGCAGGCGCAGCGGCTATCGGTGCGCTTCAGCATCACGCGCCATTTAAACCCTTCCGGCCCGTCCGTCTGGGTGAATTCCTTGCCGCGGGCTGTACCGGAATCAGTCGAATGGATGAGATCCTCGTTCTCCTCGCCGGTGGTCGGCCGCCGCCCCACCTGCTGCCCGCGCCCCGTTCCCAGTGCGCGGATCCCCGATGCGAAGGGGAGCTTCCCTCGGGTCTTCGATGCGTAACCGCGTGACGGCTGTGATGGTTGCCGCCGTTGCCGGCGGTGCAATGCCGGCTGCCAGGCTGGTGATCTCCCCGGCTCGGGAAGATCAACAAGGGATGCGAGATCACCGGCACCTACCAGCACGACACCAAGGCTTGCGGCAGTTCCCCGGACCAGCCGCCCGACTCCCGGACCCCGCGCCAGAACAGGGTCGTGCCGGCCCGGCCGACGTGCAGTTCATCGAGGACGACGCAGTGGAGCCGGGCCCACACCCGGGCCCGGCTCCATTGTGCGAAGCGCTGCTGGACCGTCTCCCGGCACAGTCCGGACATCGGCGGCCACTGCTGCCACGTGCAGCCCGGCCTGGCCATGGAGCACGATCGCCGTCAGAACCTCACCCCGCACCAACCGCTCGGCAAGACTTGCCAAGCTTGGTCAACGAGCAGCCGAGACCATAAGAGCGACGCCTGATTCGGCGATTTCGCCTGGGGTCACCACTCGATTTCGGCTGCCCCGGGGCAGCCGGGATGGCCCTTCGCGCCCGGGTGGCCGTTTCCGCCCTTGATGCCGCCGTGGACGTTCTGATGGTGCTTGGCTTGGCCGCTGCTGCCCTGCCCGCCGAAGCCGCCGTGGGCGCCGTCGCCGCCGTCGCCGCCCCGGCCACCGCAGCCGTAGGTCCGGCCGTTCACGGCGTGTGCCCCGGCGCCGCCGGCTCCGTGGTGCCCTCCGCCGAAGGCACTGCCACCGTAGCCTCCCCTCTTCCCCTCATGCCCGGAATCGCCGGACTGACCGTCATCGCCGTTCCCACCGGGTGCGCCGTCCATGTGTTCGACCGGGAGGCCGGTGCACTTGAAGGCATTGGGGTTGGTAGGGTCGCCTCCCGTCCCGCCCTTGCCCCCGGCCCCAGGAATGCCGCCTGTGCCCGGCTCGCCGTGACTGGTCTCACCGTTGTAGCCTCCCCCGCCGAACACCCCACCGGGAGCTTCCGGCGCACCGCCTCCACCGGAGCCTGCAGGCGCCACCACAGATACCTCCTCCCCCTTGGTGGAGTAGACCGCCGTAATACGCGGGACCTCGGAGGTGTCTCCGGATTTGGCCATTTCGCTCGACACCCCTGAGGAACCGTTGGCGCCACCGCCGAAGGCGGTGCTGTTGCCTTTGCCGCCGCTCCCGCCGTGGCCGCCCTTGGTGCCCTCACCAACCGAGCCTTGGGTGCCGATCCTGACGTACAGCTTCTGACCCGACTGCACTTCGACGTGACACTTGACGAAGCCGCCCGCGCCGCCGCCACCGCCGCCCCCGCCGCCGCCACCGCCACCGCCGCCACCACCACCTCCACCACCGGAAGTGGCACCCGCCTTGCCCCCGCCGCCGCCACCACCGCCACCGCCGCCACCCGCGCCCCCTCCCCCGTTGCCTCCAGGGCCCCAGGCAGAGATGTTGAGGGCCGTGACGCCCTCCGGTACGGTGAAGGTTTCGGTCTGGGTAACTTCAGTGAACAGGTGATGACCGTGCGGTTCCGCCGCCTGCGCGGGCGCGGTCATGGCACCGGCCAGCAAGCTGGTCAGGGCCAGCCCCGCACCCACCCACACGGGCAGACGTGTGTTGATCGGTTGTTCGCAGTTCGACACGATGATGTCTTTCGCTCGGAAGTTCGGGGGCCGGCAACCGCTGTGCCGGCCCCATCGCGCGGTTACTTGAGGGCGGAGTCGGCTGTGCTCGCGGTTCCGGAGGCGACGGTGGATACGGCGGAGTTGACCGTGTCCTTGGCGTTCGTGACCGGACCCGGCTCCGGAGCGGCCGGGGTCGAGGCCGAGGAGCCGCTGGGGGAGGAACTGCTGGAGGACTGGTCGGAGGAGCTGCCCGAGGCCTTCGGGTCGTACTGGTAGGTGTTCGTCACCTTGTGCTCCTGGGTGATCTTCCCCGGGGCCGGGTAGGTGACCTGGGCAGGCAGGCGGCTGGAGCCCTGGTCGCCCGGGCCGTCGGCCAGAGCCGTGGACGCCTGGCCCAGGGTGATCGCCGAGGCGGCGACGGCGACAGCGGCGGCGGCGGCGATGCGATTGCGTACAGAGAACATGGAGACTTCACTCCTCTTGTGAGGGGAATACGCGACGCTGAATGGCGTGCGTCTGAAATGCCGAACCGCTGGGGCGGCGGCTGGATTTGAAAGCCAGAAGAGGTGCTAGGTCGAGATTGCTACCGGCGGTATTGGCGGCAAGTCAAATCGTCGGATCACATGATCGCGAACGGGTGTGCCAGCCAAACCACGGGCCGCGTACGCGCGTTCGGCGCCGTGTGTGCGAGCGTATGAAACACCGAATTCATACAGGCAGGGAAATGGGCTTTCAGCCGGGCAAATCACACCGCGAGCGAACTTTCGGTGCGGCCTGCACCCGAGGAACCCGGTCAGGTGACGGCCGTTCACGCCGCACGCCGCTCCCACTCGTGCGGGGCATGCAGCGAGAACGCCCGGGCGGACGGGCGACGTTCGGCGGCATGGCCCCACCGACCCGGCCGCGCGCGCCGCATGGTCGGCGTGGATCCGGGCAGAGGCACTGGAGCTCCTCAAATCCGGGAGGCGTTCGCGAAGGCGTCGCACCTCCGGGAGGTCTTGTTCGACTCGCTGCCACGCGCGGGGACGAACTGTCCGAGCTTGTGGACACCCTGTTGCACGCGGACGGTCCGGTGACTTCCCCGGTGGACCCGACACGGGTGGCCGGACATCGGCGTCGGCACGGCGCGATGTACGACGCGCTGAACCACGGGAGTGCGGGCGTGCCCCGGCTGCGGCAGGTGCTGGCCGGTCCGCCGATGCCGCGGGCCGCCGCATGGACATGGCTGCTCATCGCCGCTCACACGCAGCTGAGGCTCCTCCGTCGGGCCGCCGCCGGCATACGGCGGCCCTGGGAAAGCCCGGCGAGCCTGAACGGCTCACGGCCGCCCGGGTCCGCCGCTTCCGGAACCTCCACCCGCACCTCACCTGCCCGGCCCGCGCACCCAAACCCTCACGCCCCGGGCCGTCAGAAGGCGTTGGTCCCGGTGAGGTCGGCGGAGAGGTCCCAGAGGCGGGACGCCGCGGCGGGGTCGACCGCCCAGGGCTTGACCCCGCCGATGAGCATGTCGTCGTTCTCGGCCGGGTCGGCGATGTCGCAGTCCTGGCAGTAGGCGCCGCCGTGGGCGTCGAGGAGCGGGGACGTCGCCGCCCAGACGGCCGTCGCCGCGCCCTGTTGCGGCGTCTTGAACCCCTCGGCCGGCTCGCCCTCCGGGGTCACCCAGCCGTGGGCGAGCCACTCGTCGCGCGGGACGTGGCGCTGCAGTGGTGTGAGGATGCTGCCCGGGTGCACGGCGTAGGCGTGCAGACCGTTCGGGGCGCCGAGGCGGTCCAGGTGGACGGCGAAGAGGGAGTTGGCGGTCTTCGACTGGGCGTAGGCGAGCCAGCGGTCGTAGCCGGTGCGGAAGTGGATGTCGTCCCAGCGGATGCCGGAGAGGAAGTGTCCGGAGGAGGCGACGGCCACGACCCGTGCGTGGGGGGCGAGGGCGGGGCGGAGGCGGTTGACGAGTGCGAAGTGCCCGAGGTGGTTGACGGCGAAGTGCGCCTCCCAGCCGGGGCCGACGCGGGTCTCCGGGCAGGCCATGACGCCGGCGTTGGCGATGACGGTGTCGAGGACGCGTCCGCCGTCGAGGAGGCGGTCGGAGAAGGTGCGGACGCTGTCCAGATCGGCCAGGTCGAGGGTGTGGGCCTCGGTTCCGGGGATGTCGTGCAGGGCTTCCTCCGCGACGGCCTTCCGGCGTGCCGGCACGATGACGTGTGCTCCCGCGCGGGCCAGGGCGCGGGTGGTCTCCAGGCCGAGACCCGAGTATCCGCCGGTCACCAGGGCGGTGGTGCCGGTCAGGTCGATGCCGGCGAGAACGTCGTCGGCCGTGCTGTGGGCACCGAATCCGGTGCCGGTCCCGTGCTGCTTCGTGATCATGCGGAGGACGCTAGGAGCTGGAGCGCAGGCTAGGTCAAGATACGGTGCGCCCATGGGTGAGAGGACGGACGGCCTGTCCATCGGCAAGGTTTCCGAGGCGACCGGGATGAGCGTGCACGCGCTGCGGTTCTTCGAACGGGAGGGGCTCTTCCTGCGGGACATCCCGAGATCGGGCGGTGGGCAGCGGATCTATCAACAGGCCGACGTCGACTGGCTCATGCTGTGCGACCGTCTCCGGGCGTCCGGCATGCCGATCGCCACGATCAGGCGGTTCGCCGAGCTCGTCCGCTCCGGTCCGGGCAACGAGCCCGACCGGCTCGCGCTGCTTCGGGAACACGAGGCGAACATCCAGGCGAAGATCGCCGATCTCATGGCCTGTCTGGAGATCGTCCACGGCAAGGTGGTCGCCTACGAGCAGCACCTTCGCGACGGAACCGCGGCCGGGGTGTGGGCGCCTGTGCCGTGAGGTGGCTGCGCGGCGTCGGTGAGGGCGTTGGCGAGGGCGTCGACGAGCGGGTCGTGACCGGCCGTGCGCCGGGCGATGACGACACGGCTCGGCGGATGGCCGTCGACGGGCACGAAGGCGATGCCCGGGCGTGCGTGCCGCCGCGCGGCGCCGGCGGGCAGGAGGCCGACCGCGCCCTCCCAGAGGACGGCGTGCAGGCACTCCTCGACGGACGCCACCACCGGGCCGGGCGTGTCCTCCTCGGCGGCGAGCCAGTAGGCGCGCCACCGGGCGTCGGTTCCCGGCGGCAAGCGGAAGCGCGGGCGGCCGGCCAGTTCCGCGACGCGCAGACGCGGTCGGGCCGCCAGGGGATCGCCGGCGGGCACGGCCGCCACCACCGGTTCCTCGGTGAGCAGGCGAACGGTCAGGCCGCTGGTGTCGAAGGGCAACCGGGTCAGCGCGAGGTCCACCCGCCCCTCGCGCAGGCCGGCCGCCGGGTCGGTGACGGGTGCCTCGCGGAGGCGCACCCGCACGCCGGGACGGTCCCGGCGCAGCGCGGCCAGCGCCGCCGGGCCGACGTCCAGCCCCGCGCCCGCGACCGTGCCCAGCACCAGGACCCGTTCGGACTCGGTGCCGCGGACCCGCTCGCGGGCGCGTTCGGCGCGCTCCAGGAGGTCCCGTGCCTCCGCCAGCAGCACTTCGCCGGCCGGGGTGAGCCGCGCCCCGGTGGGGATGCGGTCGAACAGGCGGCACCCGAGGTCGGACTCCAGCTCGCGGATCCGGCGGCTGAGCGGCGGCTGGGCGAGACGCAGGCGTGCCGCCGCGCGGCCGAAGTGGCCCTCCTCGGCCACGGCGACGAAACAGCGCAACGCTCGCAAGTCCATGACCAGCCACGATACCGAGATCGGAACCGCCCGCCCGAAACCGGTCTTGGACGGGGGCGCGGCGCCCGGGGTGAGGTGGTCCCAGGCAGCGGGCAACGGGCCCGCCGCCGACCGCCTTCGCCCGAGGAGTCCACCCGTGTACCAGCACCCCGACGACCTGCACCGCGCTCGTTCGGTCGGCAACGGCGCCCCGGCCGAGTTCGCCGCCTGGCTCGCCTTCCAGCAGGCCGTGGACCGGGAGGACGGGGCCGTGCCGCGCCGCTACCGCGAGCTGATCTCGGTGGCGGTCGCGCTCGTCACCCAGTGCTCCTACTGCCTGGACGTGCACACCGCCGCAGCCCGCCGGCACGGCGTCACCGCCGAGGAACTCGCCGAGACCGCGTTCGTGACCGCGTCCGTCCGGGCGGGCGGCACCCTCGCGCACGCGCTGCTCGCGGACCGCCTCTACGAACAGCACGGCCACGCCGCGCCGGCACCGTCCCACGACTGACGCGGCGGGACGGCGGGACGGCGCCGGCCGTGTGCGAACCGTTCCGGGAGGGCGACCCGCCCTCCCGGCGGCTCCGGCCGTCTTCTAGGGTGTGCCGCCATGAAGATCATCGAGCTCTCCCCCGGCGATCCGCGGCTCGCCTCCGACCTGCTGCCCGTCCTGCGCCAGTTGCGCCCGCACCTCACCGAGGAGGTCTTCCGGGAGGTGTACGAGGAGGGGCACGGGCAGGGGCTGCGCTTCACCGCCGCGTACAACGACGACGGGATATGCGTGGGAGCCGCCGGTTGGCGTATCACCGTCAACACCAGCACCCTGCGCATGCTCTACGTCGACGACCTCGTGACCGATGCCGAGGCACGCTCCACAGGCGTCGGGCACCATCTCCTGGAGCACCTGCAGATGCGCGCCCGTGAGGCCGGCTGCCACCAGTTCCGGCTGGACTCCGGCACCCACCGCACCGACGCGCACCGCTTCTACTTCCGCGAGCGCCTGGTCGTCGACGCCTTCCACTTCGGCAAGAAGCTGAGCTGACCGGCGTTCACCGCCCGGGTCCGGGCCCGGGCGGTGACGGGTCGGTCACATCGGTTACGGGGTCTGCTGCGTCAGGCACGTGAGGACCGCCAGGCGGAGGGCCGCCACCTCCACATCGAGTGCCGCCAGCACCTTCAGGGCGGTGCCTTCCCGCGCCGCGAGCAGGCCGAGCAGGATGTGCTCGGTGCCGATCCGGTCGTGCCCGAGGGCCTTGGCCTCGCCCACGGCGCTTTCGAGGGCCGTCTTCGCGTTCTCGGTGTAGGCGGGCCTGGGGAACCGGAACGCGCCCGGTCCGAAGGCCTCGTCGGCCCGCCGCTGGATCCCGGCGACGTCGATGCCGAGGGAGGCCAGGGCGTCCTTGGCGGCCTGGCCGCCCTCCCCGGCCGTCCCGTCCGCCTCCCGCAGCCGCGCGGTTTCCTGCCGTGCTCGCGGCAGGTCGACGCCACATGCGCCCAGCACCTGGCCTGCGCCGCTGTCGGCAGCCCCGGCGAGCCCGAGCAGCAGGTGCTCGGTCCCGATGAAGTCGTGTCCCAGCGCCATCGCCTGGTCCTGTGCCGCCACCACGGCCCGCTTGCCGTGATCGGTGAAGTACTCGAACACCTTCAGCTCTCCTTGCCCTCGGCCTTGCGCCTGGACGCGTGCTTCTCGTGTACGGACTGCCTGCTGACCTGGAGGGCGGTCGCGATGCTCTGCCACGTCCAGCCCTGTTCACGGGCGTTGTCGACGTGGAGCCGCTCGAGCTCTTCCAGCAGGCGGCGCAGCGAGACCACGGCGTTCAGGCCCACTACGGGGTCCTTGTCGGTGACTTGGCCGGCCAGGGCCGCCGGCGTGACCTCATCCGTCATGCTGTCAGGCTACCCTGACGAAGCGAGGTGTCAAGCAATCCTGACATCGCCGGTGGGGCCGGTATCGGGCGTATCGGCGGCTCCGCTACGTTGTGCCCGTAACGAAGAGAATCCGCACGAGGGGGACTTTTGACCGCGTACTTCGGCCCGCTGGAGCGGACCGCCGGCCAGTGGGTGGTCGGCGACCCGCAACGGAAGGGCGGGGCCCATCCGGCACTCTCCCCCGAGGGCCTACGCGCCTTGGTCGCGGGCGAGGAGCAGGAACTGGTGCTGTGGCGGCGGTTCATGGAGGTCTCCACGGAGGTCACCGTCCACCGCTGGTCCGGCTCCCGGACCGCCGCTCTTCTGAACGTCCTCTTCGGCGAGGGCGACGGAGGCGTGAACGGCAACGGCTCGCGCCTGACCGGCATGGTCGGGTTCCCGTACGAGATTGGGTCGGGCGACGCGCTCGAGACGGCCCTTCGCCTGGAAGGCGTGTGAGCCGTCAGGTGGGGGCGGCTTCGGGCCCGCTATCCTGCGCGGCGTGAGCAACTCATACGTGAGCAGGGACGACGCCGAGGTCGCGATAGCCGCCGTACAGGCCGGAGCCGGTGTGGTGCGCCGCATGTACGGCCGGCGGCTGTCCCGCGTCGACAAGGGCGCCGGGGACTTCGCCACCGCCGCGGACGTGGAGGCGGAGAAGGCGATCCTGGGTGTCCTGCGGGACGCACGGCCCGGTGATGCGGTGCTCGGTGAGGAAGGCGGGCAGCAGGGGGCGGCCGGGGCCGCGCGTCAGTGGCTGGTGGACCCCTTGTGCGGCACGCTGAACTACGCGGTCGGCAACATGCTGGTGGCGGTCAATGTGGCGCTGCGCGACGGGGCGGCGGCGGTGGCCGATCCGTTCAGCGGCGAGGTCTTCTTCACCGACGGCGAGACCGCCCGGATGCGGCGCGACGGGGTCGACGCCCTGCTGGCGCCCTCGTCCGCCTCCCGGCTGGTGGACGTGAACCTGGATCCGCCGTTTCCGAGCGCGCCCGCCTTCCGGGCCGTGGATCTGCTGGCCGCTGCCGGGTTCACCGAGCGGTTCCGGCCGCGGGTCGTGTCCACGACGCTCGCGTTGGCCTGGGTGGCGGCCGGCAAGCGCGCCGCGTATGTCACCGATGGCGGTGACCTGTCGGGGAGTGTGCATTTCGCGGCCGGCATCGCCGTGTGCCGGGCCGCCGGGTGCGTGGTGACCGGCGTCGACGGCGGCCCGATCGGCCCGGGGGGCCGCGGGCTCGTGGTGGCCGCCGACGCGGAGACCCATGGACTGC
>NZ_JBFAPH010000258.1:0-8887 GCF_040675635.1 Streptomyces sp. NPDC049577 | reverse complement strand
GGTCGCGGTAGCGCAGCGTGCGGTCCTCGACGGTGACGTGCTCCAGCTCCTCGCCGAGCGGCCCGGCCAGCACGGGCAGCAGCACCTTGCCGCCGTGCTCGGCCCAGTCGATGTCGAACCAGCGCGCGTGCCGGGAGGCCGGACCGTCCCGCAGCACCTCCCACAGCGGTCCGTTCAGGTGCTCGGGCGCGGGCACGGCCATGTGGTTCGGCACGATGTCCAGCACCAGCCCCAGACCGTGCTCCCGGGCGGTGCGCGCCAGCGCGCGCAGGCCCTCCTCGCCGCCCAGCTCGGCCCGTACGGCCGTGTGGTCGGTCACGTCGTAGCCGTGGGCCGAGCCGGGGACGGCCTCCAGCACGGGCGACAGATGCAGATGCGAGACGCCCAGGCCGGCGAGGTACGGCACGGCACGCTCGGCCGCCGCGAAGGGGAAGTCCGGCTGGAGCTGCAACCGGTAGGTGGCCGTCGGCGGGACGGCGGTGCTCTCACGCCTCATGGGAACATGCGTACCCCGCCGGACGGGGTGTCAGGCGGGGCGTTGCAGCACGGCGAGGCTGCGGCCGGTGAGGGTCAGCCGCTCGCCCGCCTCGACCTTGGGCCCGTCCGTCACCAGGCCCTCGGGGCTCGCCGTGTCGACCACCACCCGCCACTGCCGGCCGTGGTCCACGGGGACGACGAAGTCCAGCGGCTGGTCGTGGGCGTTGAACATCAGCAGGAACGAGTCGTCGGTGATCGGCTCGCCGCGCGTGCCCGGCTCGGAGATCGCGCCGCCGTTGAGGAAGACGGTCAGCGACTTGGCGTGCGCGGCCCGCCAGTCCTCCTCCCGCATCTCGTCGCCCTCGGGGGTGAACCAGGCGATGTCCGAGAGCTCGTCGTGGGTGCCCTGCACCGGGCGGCCGTGGAAGAAGCGGCGGCGCCGGAAGACGGGGTGGTCGCGGCGCAGCCACACCATCGACCGCGTGAAGGCCAGCATCCGGCGTGCCAGGGCCGCGGACGCGCCGCCCGCCCCCTCCGCGGCTCCTTCCGGGCCCTCCTCCGCGTCCGGCCAGTGCACCCAGGACAGCTCGTCGTCCTGGCAGTAGGCGTTGTTGTTGCCCCGCTGGGTGCGGGCGAACTCGTCGCCGTGGCTGAGCATCGGCACGCCCTGCGAGACCATCAGCGTGGCGACGAAGTTGCGCATCTGCCGCTCGCGCAGATCCAGCACGGACCGGTCGTCCGTCTCGCCCTCCGCCCCGCAGTTCCACGACCGGTTGTGGCTCTCGCCGTCCCGGTTGTCCTCGCCGTTGGCCTCGTTGTGCTTGTCGTTGTAGGCGACCAGGTCGTGCAGGGTGAAGCCGTCGTGGCAGGTGACGAAGTTGATCGAGGCCAGCGGCCGCCGGCCGTCGCCCTGGTAGAGGTCGGAGGAGCCGGTCAGCCGCGATCCGAACTCGGCGAGGGTGGCCGGTTCGCCGCGCCACAGATCCCGCACCGTGTCCCGGAATTTTCCGTTCCACTCGGTCCACAGGGGCGGGAAATTGCCGACCTGATAGCCGCCCTCGCCCACGTCCCACGGCTCCGCGATCAGCTTCACCTGGCTGACCACCGGGTCCTGCTGCACCAGGTCGAAGAACGACGACAGCCGGTCCACCTCGTGGAACTGCCGCGCCAGCGTCGCCGCCAGATCGAACCGGAAGCCGTCCACCCGCATCTCGGTCACCCAGTACCGCAGCGAGTCCATGATGAGCTGCAACACGTGCGGACTGCGCATCAGCAGCGAATTGCCGGTGCCGGTGGTGTCCATGTAGTAGCGCGGATCGTCGCACAGCCGGTAGTACGAGGCGTTGTCCAGCCCCCGGAAGGACAGCGTCGGCCCGAGGTGGTTCCCCTCCGCCGTGTGGTTGTAGACCACATCGAGAATCACCTCGATGCCCGCCTCGTGCAGCGCCCGCACCGCCGACTTGAACTCCAGCACCTGCTGCCCCCGGTCGCCCCAGGAGGCGTACGCGTTGTGCGGGGCGAAGAAGCCGATGGTGTTGTAACCCCAGTAGTTCGACAGCCCTGCGTCCACCAGCCGGTGGTCGTGGACGAACTGGTGAACGGGCATCAGCTCGATCGCCGTCACCCCGAGCCCCGTCAGATGGTCGATCACCGCCGGGTGCGCCAGCCCCGCGTACGTTCCGCGCACCTCCTCCGGCAGCGCGGGGTGAAGCATCGTCAGGCCCTTCACATGGGCCTCGTAGATGACCGTATGGTGGTAGTCCGTGCGCGGCGGCCGGTCGTCGCCCCAGTCGAAGTACGGGTTGACCACCACCGACGTCATCGTGTGCGGCGCGGAGTCCATGTCGTTGCGCTTCTCCGGCCGGCCGAAGCGGTAGCCGTAGACCGCCTCGTTCCACTCGACCCGCCCGCTGACCGCCCGGGCGTACGGATCGAGCAGCAGCTTCGCCGAGTTGCAGCGCTGCCCGCGATGCGGCTCGTACGGGCCGTGCGCGCGGAACCCGTACCGCTGACCCGGCATCACCCCCGGCAGATAGGCGTGCCACACGAACGCGTCGGTCTCCAGCAGCTCCACCGCCGTCTCCGAGCCGTCCTCGTGCAACAGACACAGCTCGATCCGTTCGGCGGCCTCCGAGAAGACCGCGAAGTTGGTGCCGGCGCCGTCGTACGTCGCGCCGAGGGGGTAAGCCTGCCCGGGCCAGACCTGCATGGAACGAGTCTTCCACGTCTCCGGGCGACTTCTCGGTCATTCCCGGGGCACGGCCCGGTGGTCCTCCGACCGGGTGACGGACGGGGCCGCGGCGGACTCCTGGCTATGAATCAGCTCACTCCCGCCCACCGGGCCTCCGGCAACCCGGTGGTCGCACCGCACAGTTGACCGGAGCCGGTACGGCCGCGGATGCACCGCCTCCCGCGCGCACAGTAATCTGCCTTGATCGTTGGACGGGGGCGGAAGGCGGTGCACTGGTGAGCTCGGGCGGGCTGGAACTGCCCCCTGGAGACGACTGTCCCGAGGGAGAGGCCGCGGCCGACACCCCACCCGGGGTGGTGTCCCTGGCACGACCGGGGGAGATCGGCGCGGAACTGGACTGGGGCGCCGACGCCTGGAACGAGGTGCGCACGCGCGCCCGGCGGGCCGGGCGCGCCTACATCTGGCTGAACCTGGTCGAACAGCGGCTGCGCGCGGTCGTCTGCGCCGTCCTGCGCCCGGTGTACGAGCCGGTGCACGGCGAGGAGGAGTGGGTCGTCGCCGCCGCCGGCCCGGCGGGCCAGGAGTGGGTGCAGCGCGCGGCGGCCGTACGGGAGGTCAGCCGCCGCAAGGGCTATCTGCTGGACCCGGCGGACGACAACGTCCTCAGCTTCCTCACCCTGCCGCAGCTGCGCGAGCTGCTCGTCCAGCACTGGCCCTGCTTCGAGCCCTACCTGGACGACCGGCGCGAGCTCGAACTGGCACTGGACGAGCTGGAGGTGGCCCGCAACGTCGTCTCCCGCAACCGGGCCCTGTCCCAGACCGTCCTCGCCCAGGCCGAGCGGGCCGCCGCCCGGCTGCTGGACATCCTCGCCGGCGGCACCGGCACCGGGGCCTCCTCGGCCGACCGGCTGCCCATCGACGCCGTCGAGGACCTCGTCGGCGACCGCTACGCCGACGTCGTCGGCGTGCACCCCGACCGGGTACGCCTCCAGCGGCAGCTGCCGGTCGAGGACCTCTTCGGCCGCGCCCGCCGCCTCGACGCCGTCGGCATAGGACTCAACCTCCTCGTCCAGAACTACTCCGGCCGCCGCCTGATCCGGCTGGCCGAATCCGGCTGCCGCGCCCGGCTGCTCTTCCTCAATCCGGCCAGCAGCGCGGTGCGCCGCCGGGAGCGGGAACTCGGCATCAAGAAGGGCGAGATGAGCCGGTCCGTGGAGATGAACATCATCCACATGCGCCGCGTCCGCGACCGGCTGCGCGACCCGGCCGCCTTCGAGATCCGCGTCTTCGACGAGACCCCGCGCTTCACCGCCTACCTGGTCAACGGCGACGGCCCGGACGGCCTGGCGGTGGTGCAGTCCTATCTGCGCAAGGCGCGCGGCCTGGAGGCCCCGGTGCTCGTCCTGCGCGGCGGGGGCCGCGTCCTGCGGGAGGGCCGCGACGAGGACGGCGGCCTGTTCGAGACCTACCGCGAGGAGTTCGAGGGAGTGTGGGCGGACTCCCGGCCGGTGTCCTAGGGGTCCCTCCGGGCGGTGATCCGGGCCCGTTGTCAGTGGCCCGTGGCAGTCTGGGTGACCACACGGGGGAGCACTACCTACAGGGGGAACCGCCCATGGGCTGGTACGGCGAGCCGTTGATCGGCTTCGACCTGGAGACAACGGGCACCGACCCGGCGACCGCCCGGATCGTCACGGCGGCGGTCGTGGAGACCAAGGGCGGCGAGGTGGCCGCCCGCCACGGATGGCTGGCGGACCCGGGCGTCCCCATACCGGCCGGGGCCACGGCCGTGCACGGCATCACCACCGAACGAGCGGCGGCCGCCGGCCGCCCGGCCCACGAGGTCGCGGAGGAGGTCGCGGGCGTCCTGGCCGGCCACTGGGCGCTGGGCCGCCCGGTCGTCGCCTACAACGCCGCCTTCGACCTCACCCTGCTGTCGGCGGAGCTGGCCCGGCACGGCCTGCCCTCCCTCGCCGACCGCCTGCGCGGGCCGGACGACGGCGCGGTGGGCGACGGTGCGGCCGTGGTGGGCCCGGTCATCGACCCGCTCACCATCGATCGCGCGGCCGACCGCTACCGCAAGGGCCGCCGCACCCTGGCCGCCGTCTGCGAGGAGTACGGCGTGGTCCTGGACGACGCCCACGAGGCGGGCGCGGACGCCCTGGCCGCCGTCCGGGTGGCCCGCGCCCTCGCCGCGCGCCACGGGTGGGTGGGCGCCATGGAGCCGTGGGAGCTCCACCGTGAGCAGATCCGCTGGTACGCGGAGTGGGCGACGGGCTACCAGAGCTGGCTGCGCGGCAAGGGCGACGCACGGGCCGTGGTGGACGACCGCTGGCCGCTGCGGGAGGAGACGACCTGACGGGCCTCTTCGGGTGGCGAACGTGCGCTCGGAGGACCGATTCGGCGTCCCCGCACGGGTGATGCCGCGCATGCGGCCGAGGCAGCGTGGGCAGGCCCGGCCCGACCTGATCGCTCAGTCACCGGAAGGCACAGCATGCGCCGCATCACGACCGTTCTCCTCGGAGCCGCCGCGCTCCTCGGCATCCTCAGCGCGCCCGCGAGTGCCGACGACGCGCCCTGGAGCCGCCTGGTGAGCGTGAACGCCAACGCGGCCAGTGCGGACCCGTGGCACTCGGGCGCACCCGAGCGCAACGGGCTGATCGTCCTGCCGTGACCCGGCCGTCCTGCCCGGGCGCCGGACGCCGGCACCCGGGCAGGACGCCGCTCCGCCCCCGAACCGAAGGGAGGCTTCCGGCAGTTAGCCTGACGGCATGACCAGCAGCATGCGTTCCCTGTTCCTCGACGCGGCCCGGGCCGCCGCCGGCCTGATCGCCGATCCGAAGGTGGCCGCGGCCTGGGACGAGCCCGGCGCCCTCCCGAAGATGACGGTCGGCGGCATCGCCGAGCACCTGGCGCACCAGATCCTGTCGGTGCCGGAAGTCGTCGCCGTGCCGGTCGAAGGCGGCAGGGAACTGGACATCGACGCCTACTACGCCCAGCTCCGCTGGATCGGCGAGGACCCCGACAGCGAGATCAACACCGCTATACGTGACAACGCCGAGCAGCGGAGCGCCGAGGGCCCGGCCGGGCTGGTGGCGCGCACCGCCGCGGCGCTGGCGCACCTGACGGCCGACCTGCCGTCCGTCCCCGACCACCAGGTGCGGATGGGCCACTGGCAGGAGGGCATCTCGCTGAGCGTGGACACCTTCCTCCGCACCCGGCTGCTGGAGCTGCTGATCCACAGTGACGATCTGGCGGCGAGCGTCGGCCTGGAGACGCCGGCCGTCCCGGCGGCGGCCACCGAGTCCGTGGTGGACGTGCTGACCCGCATCGCCATCCGCCGCCACGGCCCCGTCGCGGTCCTCCGCGGCCTGTCCCGGACCGAGCGCGCCCCGAAGGCGGTCAACGCGCTCTAGTGGTGCGTGACACTCAGCCCTCCCCCGGCCGGCGAGCATCCCGCCCCGCTTCCAGCAGCGGCACCGTGCGGGATGCCGCGTCGGTTCACAACACCGGATCACGGTGCAGCCGTACCTGGCGTTCGGCGTCCCGGAAGCCGAGGGCGCGGTAGAGGTGGATGGCGTGGTAGCCGGGGTCCGCGACGATGACGAGCGTGCGCGCCCCCAGTTCCTTCAGCCCCCACCAGCCCGCGTCGTGGACGAGTGCCGTGGCCAGGCCCCGGCGGCGGAAGCCCGGATGCGTCTCCACGTCCTGGAAGCGCGCGAGGCCGTCGCCGTCGGTGAACAGCCCGGCCCCCGCCCGCATCCGCCCGTCGGCGAACGCGCCGAACCAGGCGCCGTGTCCGGCTTCGCACAGCCGCCGGTACTCGGCGAGCTTGTCCTCCAGGAACCGCCGGTGCTCGTCGGGCAGGGGAGCGCCTGCACAGGCGAGGCGCAGCTTCGCGGCCTGCGCCCAGTCCTCGTCGCCGGCGAGGGCGCGGACGGTCACGTGAGGACGCGGACGAGCGGGCGGCCACAGCTGCCTCGTGGTGAGGACGGTGTCCACGGTCGCGGTCACGCCCAGCCGGGCGTGGGCCTCCGCGTCACCGGTGGCGCCGCCGGTGCCGTCGACGCCCAGCGCCGCGTACGTCGCGCCCGGGAACTCCCGGGCGAAGACCTCGGCCCACCGCGCCGCGTCGTCCGGCCCCGGCGGGGCGTCGAACAGCACGAAGTTGCCCCACCGGTAGGCCGGGTTGGCCGGCGTCCGGACCACAAGGTGCGAGCCATGGTCGACGATCTCGGAGCCGGCCAGTACGCGCAGCATCAGATCGGTGCGGTAGCCGAGGGATGTCACGTCCACCGGGCCGATCCTAGGGCGGACCGCTCACGGGCGCCTCAGCAAATCGGGACGCCCGTCAGATAGACCCGGTGCAGCTCGGACCGGGTCGTGCCGGCCGGGGAACCGGTGACGGGCAGGCCGTCGCAGAACTGGAACTCCCGCACGGCCTGCCGGGTCCGAGGGCCGAGGACGCCGTCGACCGGACCGTGGTAGTCCGTGAGGGCGACGGTGAGTTCGCACTGGATCCGCGCGATGTCCTTGCCCTGCGGGTCCCAGGCGCCGGAGCCGCAGACGGTCCGGGCGGGTGGCGCGGGCCGAGCGGCGGCGACTCCGGTCGCCACCGTGCACAGGGAGAGCGCGGCGAGGAGCGCGGCGGTCGCGGAGGATCTGGTACGAGGCATGCTGACCTTCCTGGTACGGGGCGCGGCGGCGGTTCCCCCGGGGGCCGCCGCCGCACCGTCGGTATGGGTCCGGTCTAGCGGTGGCAGTCGATGTCGTTCCACCACCAGTAGTCGAGCGCGGACCAGGTGTTGGGGCCGATCACGCCGTCGTCGTCCAGGCCCGCGCACTGCTGGAAGGCGACGGTGGCGCTTCTGGTGCCGCTCCCGAACTGTCCGTCCACGGCGACGCGCCGGTCGAGCACGCTGTTCAGCTGGCACTGGGCCTGCTTCACGGCCTGCCCGGTGGAACCGAGCCGGAGGGTGGGTTCCGCGTCGGTGTAGTCGCAGGTGAAGTGCTGGATGCTCGGTGCGGAGGGGTGCGGGGTGGCGTGGGCCTGGGTGGCGATTCCGCCGAGGCCCAGCAGGGCGGTCGCCGCCGCGAGCCCTGCCGCCTTGCCGGCGCGCATCAACTGCATGGACTTCTCCTTCGTCACGGTGCCGTCGTCCTGCGACGACGGCCGGGCCGGTCGTGCGCCACCAGACTGCGTGCGCCCCGCACACCAGGTCGTCCTGTTTCGGTCTCCGCCGAAACAGGACGTATCGCTAACGTGCTGCCCGGAACGGCACCGGCGCAGGGGGGGAGCGCGGGCATGAGCTGTCGTATTCACTTCACCGCGGAGGACCTGGCGCGCACGCGCATCGCGGACGTGCCGCAGCCGCTGTTCGAACTGTCCATCGCAGTGCGCATGTTGCAGGAGAACACCCACTCCGTGGCCTTCGGCGCGTGGCGCCGCGAGGTGCGCGGCCGGTTGCGGCCGAGGGACCGGCTCGTGCTCGACCTCATACCGTCACGGGGGTGGTCGCCGGGCTTCCTCCACGTCGGCAGCCCGACGGGCGACGTGGCCGAAGCGCTGGAGGCGGCCCGGTCGTTGCCGCGGCGGCGGATCCTCGACGAGCTGGAGTTCATCGCCGCCCTCCAGGGGCTGCCGCTCCGGGCGCGCCGCCTCCGCGACGACCCGCGGATGCTGGGGGAGCTCTTCGACAGCCTCGGCCGCGTGCACGAGCAGGTGCTGGCGCCGTACTGGCCGCGGATCCGGACGCGCCTGGAGGCGGACCGCGCGGTCCGGCTACGGGAGTTCTCGCGCGGCGGTGTGGAGCGGGTGCTGGCGGGACTGAACCCCCGGTACGTCACCTGGCGCCCGCCCGTGCTCGAGATCGTCATGGTCTCGGGTTACGACGAGGACCTCTACCTGGAGGGCCAGGGCCTGCTCCTGGCGCCCTCCTGGTTCGGCTGTGTCGCGCCGGTGGTCGACTGGCCGGCCCGGCCACAGCCGATGCTGGTCTACCCAGCTCACCGCGACGCGCACGGACAGGCCGTGCCGACCGCGCCCTTGTCCGGTGCGACGCCGGCCGCTCTGGAGACCTTGCTCGGCCGTACGCGCGCGGCCGTCCTGTACGCGATAGCCGACAGCGAGGGCTGTACGACGACCGAGCTCGCCCAGCGCACCGGCGTCGCCCTGGCGAGCGCCAGTGAGCACACGGCGGTGCTGCGGGCGGCCGGGCTGGT
>NZ_JBFAPH010000257.1:0-8897 GCF_040675635.1 Streptomyces sp. NPDC049577 | reverse complement strand
CGGGGGACGGCGACGCGTCGGCCGCCATGGCCGGGGCCGCTGCCGCGCCCAGCAGGGCGGCGCTGACCAGGGCCGCGGCGCCGCGGCGCGCGGGGACGACGAAGGACGGGGCCATGGGGTGGAGCCTCTCGATGGATTCGCTGGGGGTTCACCGCGGCGGGGGCTCCGACAAGACCCAAGCGCGGACCGGGCCCCGGCTTGCCCCGTTCCGAGGGGGATGAAGTTGTCGCCAGTAACTTTAACCGCCCTTGACATGCCCCTCGGGTGGGGGCCCGTACCTCCCCCTTTCCCGCCGCGGCGGCGATCAGCCACGACGTGCGTGTCCGGCGGTGCCGAACCGGCCGTCCTTTCCCGGCCGGGCGCAGGCCCGTCCGGCACCGCCGGACCGCGCCGCGGTGGTGACCCGCCGTTGCGGCGGGGAGTAGGGGGCCGGGGCCGCGCCCCTTCCACCGGCCGTAGGCCACCTCGCGGGCCGCAGCCGGAGCTGCTATCAGTTCTGATGGGCCATCAGAAAATTCCCGAACCCCGCGGGAGGCGTTCCGCAATGTCGCACCCCATCGAGCACCGGCACCTCGTCATCGGCGGAGCCATGGTCGAGCCCGCCTCGCCGAAGTCCCCGCACAGCCGCATCGACGTCGTCTCGCCGCACAGCGAGACGCTGATCGGCAGCGTGCCGCACGCCTCGCGGGAGGACGTCGACCGGGCCGTCGCGGCCGCCCGCGCCGCGTTCGCGGGGTGGGCCGGGCGGGAGCCCGGCGAGCGGATCGAGGTGGTCACGAGGATCAAGGACGGCATCGCCGCCCGCCACGAGGAGATCGCCCGGCTGATCTCCGCGCAGAACGGTTCGCCGTACTCCTGGAGCGTGCTCGCCCAGGCGCTCGGCGCCTGCATGGTGTGGGACGCCGCGATCACCGTCGCGCGCGGCGTGGCGTACGAGGAGGAGCGTGCCGGCGTCCTCGGGCCGTTGCTCGTGCGGCGCGAGCCGGTCGGGGTGGTGGCGGCGGTCGTGCCGTGGAACGTGCCGCAGTTCTCGGCGGCGGCCAAGCTCGCGCCGGCGCTGCTGGCCGGCTGCACCGTCGTGCTCAAGCCCGCACCGGAGACCCCGCTGGACGCCTACGTCCTCGCGGAGATCGCCGCGGAGGCGGGCCTGCCGGAGGGCGTGCTGTCGGTCCTGCCGGCGGGCGCGGAGGTGGGCGAGTACCTGGTCGGCCACCCCGGCGTGGACAAGGTGGCCTTCACCGGTTCCGTGGCGGCGGGCCGGCGCGTGATGGCGGCGGCGGCCGGCCGCTTCGCGCGCGTCACGCTCGAACTCGGCGGCAAGTCCGCCGCGATCGTCCTGCCCGACGCCGACCTCGACGCGGCCGTCGCCGGCATCGTGCCGAGCGCCTGGATGAACAACGGCCAGGCGTGCGTCGCCCAGACCCGGATCCTCGCCCCGCGCACCCGCTACGACGAGCTCGCCGAGCGGCTCGCGGCCGCCGCCTCCGCGTTCGTCGTCGGCGACCCGCTGGACCCCGCCACCCAGATCGGACCGCTGGTCGGGCGCAGACAGCGCGACCGCACGCTGGAGTACGTCGGCCTCGGGCGGCGCGAGGGCGCGAAGGTCCTCGCCGGCGGCGGCCGCCCCGCCGGGCGGGACACCGGCTGGTACGTGGAACCGACGCTCCTCGGTGACGTCGGCAACGGCATGCGCGTAGCCCGCGAGGAGATCTTCGGCCCGGTGGTCTGCCTCCTGCCGTACGACACCGAGGAGGAGGCCGTCCGCATCGCCGACGACTCCGACTACGGGCTCTCCGGCACCGTCTGGACGGCCGACGTCGAGCACGGCCTCGACATCGCGCGCCGCGTCCGCACGGGCACCTACGGGGTCAACACCTTCAGCCTCGACATGCTCGGGCCCTTCGGCGGCTGCAAGAACTCCGGCCTGGGCCGGGAGTTCGGCCCCGAGGGCTTCGCCGAGTACCTGGAGCACAAGACGATCCACCTGCCGGCGGGCCACCGGTGACCGCCGGGGACCCGGAGCGCTGGCGCGTCTCCGTGGACACCACGCTGTGCGTCGGCTCGGGTCTGTGCGCCGGCACCGCGCCCGCCGCGTTCCGCCTCGACGGACCGGCCCGCCGCGCCCGTCCGGTCGCCGAGGAGACCGAAGCCTGCGCGCCGGTACGGGACGCGGCCGAGGGCTGCCCTGTCGAGGCCATCGCCATCCGCCGGGCGGACACGGGGGAGGAGGTCTTCCCGCCGCCGGACCAGGGCATGTCCGACGGATCGCTGCCCGGCCCACCGGACAAGCCGTAGCCCTGGCCGCCGTGCACCCGCGCTCCGCATTGCCGCACCGGGCCCCGGCGCTGTGCGGTCACCACTTGTACGTCCAGACAGTGTCGTTGTACGCGTCGGAGCTGTTCACGTGGATCCGGATGCGGGCGGTGTCGTCCTGGAACGTCTGGCCGGACTTCCAGGTCTGCATGTCCAGCGTGGTGCAGTTCCCGGTGGGGGCGGCGGCGTTGGGGTTGCCCACCACGCGGATCGGTCCGCTGCCGGTGGTGACGGAGGTGTCGATCCGGTAGATCAGTACGCCGCTGGCGCATGCGCTGGAATCGTTGCCGGCGGCCTTGCGCGACTCGGCGACGTAGGCCGTGGTGGCACTGGTCCTGATCACTGCCAGCTTGTAGCCGCTGCCCCCGTACTCCACCGCGTTCAGGGTGGTGGAGTACGTGTTCGCCGTGGACAGACAGGAGACCTGGCTGTCGTTGATCCAGCCGAACTTCCATGCGTGCCAGCCGAGGAACTGCGGGGCCGGGCCGCTGACCTTGCCCATGACGTCCCAGCCGCCGACGTACTGGTGCTGATCGCCGCTGAAGGCGTAGAGATCGGGCAGGCCGAAGGTGTGGCCGGTCTCGTGATCGGCGACCTTGTAGCCCCAGTACCACATGTCCTGTCCGAAGGTCACCGCCCACTTGATCGCCACCCAGGCGTTCGTCGCCCTGTTCCAGACCCAGGTCGGGTCGGTGGGGTTCTGGACCCAGGTGGGGGTGTGGGAGATCGCTGCCGCGGTGCTGGTCGGCACGATGTAGAACATGTCGTAACCGGCGATGTCGACGCCTGCGTCGGCGGCACCGGTGAGCGCGTCCTTCACATATATCCGGTGCGTGTCCCAGGAGAACCCGCGTGCCCAGTTGTAGTCGGTGGAGTTCTTGGGCATGCGCACCCAGTTGCCGTACGGGGCCCTCATGTCCAGCCAGGTCTTGCCGTTGGACGCCTTCCACATCCAGTCGGCGGCGCCGGATATCTGGTTGTAGTAGGGCGTGAGAGGCAGGGACGTCCCGGAAGCGTCGGGGAAGTCCACGTAGATCACGCCCACGCGCTTGGTGCCCAGCGGGCTCTGGAACCGGGTGTAGTCGGTTTGCCGGCCCTCGTCGGCGTAGCCGGTCGTGCCCTGGAGCGCACATGCCGAGACGCTTCCGCCGGACCCATGAGCAGGTTCGGCGGGGACGATGACCAGGGCAACCAAGGCGAGCAGGGCAGACAGGACGAGTAGGGGCGCCGCGGCGCGCGTGCGCCGCGTCCCGAGCGAAAGGCTCATGATGTGTCTCCGTGGGGGGAGTGGTCCGGGCTTCGAGGCCGGGTGGCTGAAACCTTCTCATGGGCCGTGCGCAGGCGTGGTGTTCACCGGAGGCCGGGGGCGACCGGTGTCCCGATGGGGACCGGCAATGTCAACGCGGCTCGGTCACGCGATCCGCCGGGCCCCCTGACGCCCCCGCCGCCGCCACTCCCGGAGCAGCACCCGCAATGCCGCGCCGGCCGGTGGGCGTGCCGGGGCGTGCAGGAGCGTGCTGCCCTTCGCCAGGGCCGCGTCGGCGGTCAGCACCTCCAGGGTGATGAAGGCCCGGACGAACGCGCGGTGCTCCGGCGGCGCGTGGCCGGGCAGTGGCCGGCTGGCGAGCAGGTCCTCCCGGGCGCGGCGCAGGAGCGTGGCGAGCAGGGCGCGCGTGCCGGGGGTGTCGCGGCCCCGCTCCAGGTCGGCCCGGGAGACGCCGTGCTCCTCCAGCGTGCGCGCGGGCAGCGCGAGCCGGCCCGCGCGCAGGTCCTCGGCCAGGTCGTTGACGAAGTCGAGCCGCTGGCTGCCGTCGATGTACGTCCGGCACAGCGCGCGGACCGTTTCCGGCCGGGCGTCCGGTGCCAGGACCAGGCAGGCGACGAGCAGGAACGCGGGCAGCGAGTAGGCGTCGACGTACCGCGCGTACTCCGCCTCGTCCGCGAAGCCGCCGAAGTCGCGGTCCAGGGGCGCGCCGGCGAGGAACTCCTCGACGTGGCCGGCCAGCCGGGGGTGCACGGAGGCGGTGTGCAGCAGGGGGCGCAGCACCGGGTCGTCGCTGTGCCCGGTGGCCAGTGCGTCGCGGACGGCCTTCTCCCACTCCCGGAAGGACTCCGGGTCCGCCGCCTCGCCGTCGAGGAGGGTGTCGGTGTGGTGCATGAAGGCCGTCGCGGCGATGACGTGCGGGACGACCGGCGGTGGCAGCAGCAGTCGCACGGCGATGTAGGCGTGCCGCCGGTACGCGGCGACCACGGCCCGCTGCCGGGTGTACTCCTCCCGCAGGCGTGGTTCTTCGACGCCCGCGGCGGTGAGCGTCCTCTTCCAGGTGCGCATCCCGCGACTGTAACTCCTGCAACTCCCGTTCAGCCGCGGTGGCGTCCCCGCTCGCCCGGTGGGCTGATGAGGAGGTTGCCCATGGTGCCGGTGTCCTCGTGCGGAAGGATGTGGCAGTGGTAGACGGTCTTGCCCGTCGCGTCCGGGCGGAAGTACATGCGCACGGTGATCTCGCCGCGCGGCGGGAGCCGGTAGGTGTCCCACCAGATGTCGGGATCGGTGTGCCAGGAGGCGTCCCCGGACGGGATGCCCTTGATGTCCACGACCTGGAACGGGTTGACGTGGATGTGCATCGGGTGCTGGAACGCGTCCCGGTTGACCAGGCGCCACTCCTCGATCGTGCCGGCCTCGACCTCCTGGTCGATGCGGTCCATGTCGTAGAACCGGTTGTCCAGCGGGAAGCGGGCGCCGGGGCCGGCTCTGCCGGAGGTGTCGCGGGAGAGGGTCAGGGTGCGCCGGCGGGCGACGGGCAGGCGGGGCATGCGGGGCGCGGCGACGAGGCGGCGTGGCACGTGGCCCGTCGTCCGCCGGCCGGTGACCTCCAGGGTGCCCAGCTCCAGCGCGGGCCGGGAGGCGCGCGGCTGGCCCTGGTGGTAGGAGGCCGCGTAGATCCGGTACCGGCCGGGGGCGCCGCCGCGCACGATGAACTCGGCGCGGTTGGCGGCGGCCAGCATGATGGAGGGGACGGGCCGGGTGCAGGGGAAGGGGATGCCGTCCGCGCCGATCCAGTACAGGGTGTGTCCCTCGATGTGCAGCCACAGCTCGCGGTGCGGGGTCGCGTTGAGCACCCGCCAGCGCTGGGTCTCGCCGGGCCGGATGCTCGCCACGGGCCGCAGCTGGCCGTTGAGCGGGTAGAGCAGGTCGGCCGGCATGTCGGGGTCGGTGGCGAACGGTTCGTCGCCCGCGGTGGGCACCAGGTTCACGACGGGGTTCTCGCCCCTGCGGTCCACGCGCAGCCCGCTGACGACGATCGTCCGTTCCCGCATGTCCGCGATGCCGGACACCCGGTCGATATCGCCCTCGACGACGAGCGGCCCCGCCAGCCCGGCCCAGGCCTGGTGCGTGGTGGAGCCGTGGTAGTGGGGGTGGTACCAGTGCAGGCCCGCCGGCTGGTCCTCCGGGACGTCGTAGACGTACTGGAACCGCTCGCCCGGACGGACGCGCACCTCGACGTTGTCCGCCCTTCCGGCGGGGGAGACCTGGAGGCCGTGGGTGTGCAGATTGGTCGTGATGGCCTCGCGCGCGGCGGTCTGCCCGGCCGGTTTCCGGGTCGACCCGCTCGGCCGCATCCGGTTGCACAGCAGGATGCGGACCCGGTCGCCGGGACGGATGCGCAGCAGCTCGCCGGGCAGCCCGCCGTTGTAGGTGTCCAGGTGCAGCCGGCGGCCGCCCACCACCGGGCCGGTGGTGGCCACGCGCAGGGTGTGCTCCAGCAGCCCGCCGCGGCTGCGCACCTCGGGCAGGTCCCGCAGTGGCGCGCCCTCGGCGGAGAGCGTCAGGGCGGAGGCCGCGGTGTCGGACAGCACGGGATCGGCCACGGCCGCCCCGGACGTCCCCGCCCCGGAGGCGCCCGCCGCCCCGGAGGCCCCCGCCGCCTCGGCGGCCTGGGCGGCCTGGGTGGCCTCCACCTCGGCGGCGGACCCGGCGACACCGGCCAGAGCGGCGCCGGCGCCGGCCCCGCCCAGTCCCCGGAGAACATAACGGCGTGTGAGGCCCCGGCCCTGAGTCATGACTGCGCTCCTTCCGGAACTCGTTGTCATCTCATATGACCGGATGTCCGGCGGGCAGCCCGGCGTGGTGCGGCGCGAAACGCCGAGGAGGTCCCCCGTCCGAACGCGTCGGACGGCGCGTTCCGGTTACTCATGCGTACCGCACGGTCGCTTGGTGACACGTGTGACTGTTCCGCCTCCCGGCCGCGTGGAAATCTCGACGCGTCGCAGCCGAGGGGGGAGAACCCATGGACAGCCGGTACGAGGTCTACTGCCTGGCCGACAGGCACTTCTACGAGACCCCGGACCGGCTCGCCCACGCCTCCGCCGCCACGGGACAGAGCGCGCTGTTCGAGACGGCGCGCCGCCCCGCCCCCGAGGGCTGGGAGGCCGCCCGCAGCGGCGACTGGCTCGTCCTCACGCCCGTCGCCGCCGTCGCGAGCGGTGCCCGCCCGCAGCCGGCCCAGGGCTGGAAGATCCATGTGTCCGCCACCGCGGACACCGCGGAGAAGACGGCCGCCGCCGTCTGGGACTACTGCGTCCCCCGCGCGATCCCGTTCAAGTTCGTGCCCGGCCCGCACCTGCTGCACCTGCGGAACAACAAGTACGCGGCCCGCGACCACAGCGGAAAGTTCGTCACCGTCTACCCGGCCGGCGAGGAGGAGCTGCACACCGTCCTCACCGAGCTGCACGGCATCCTCGCCGGTGGCCCGGGCCCGTACATCCTCACCGACCTGCGCTGGCACGAGGGCCCGCTCTATGTGCGCTACGGCGCGTTCGCCCGCCGCTTCTGCGTCGACGAGCGCGGCACGCTCGTCCCCGCGATCGAGGACGGCGAGGGCCGGCTCGTGCCCGACCCGCGCACCCCCGCCTTCCAGGTGCCCGCGTGGGTGAAGCTGCCCGCCTTCCTCGAACCGCACCTCGCCGCGCGCAACGCCACGACCGTCGGCGACCTGCCGTACCGCATCGAGAAGGCCCTGCACTTCTCCAACGGCGGCGGCGTCTACCGGGGCACCGACACCCGCGACGGCCGCGCGGTCGTCCTCAAGGAGGGCCGCCCGCACGCCGGGCTCGCCTCCGACGGCGCCGACGCGATCGCCCGCCTGGAGCGGGAGAAGGCCGCGCTGGAGAAGCTCGACGGGCTCGGCGTCGCACCCGCCGTGCGCGACTGGTTCACGCTCGGCGACCACCGCTTCCTCGTCATGGACTTCATCGAGGGCCGCACCCTCAACTCCTTCTTCGGCGAACGCCACCCGCTGCTCGCCGCCGACCCCGGGCCCACCGCGGTCGCCGACTACACCGCCTGGGCGCTGCGCATCCACCGCGCCGTCGAGGAAGCGGTCACCGCCGTGCACGAGCGGGGCATCGTCTTCAACGACCTGCACATGTTCAACATCATGGTCGCGCCCGACGAGCAGTCCGTGGCCCTCATCGACTTCGAGGCCGCGGCCCCCGCCTCCGAGCGCGGCCGCCAGATCGTCGCCCACCCCGGCTTCTTCGCCCCGCCGGACCGCACCGGCACCGACGTCGACCGGTACGCCCTGGCCTGCCTGCGGCTCGCGCTGTTCCTGCCCGTCACCACCCTGTTCGTCATCGACCGGGGGACGGCCGCCCACCTCGCCGACGTCATCGCCGCCAACTTCCCGGACATCCCGGGCGAGTTCCTGGCCGAGGCCGTCGCCGAGATCACCCGCAACGACCCGCCCCGCCCGCCCCGCGCCCTCCCCGAGCCGCGCGACTGGCCGGTTGCCCGCGACTCCATGGTCCGCGCGATCCTCGCCTCCGCCACCCCGGACCGCGACGACCGGCTCTTCCCCGGCGACATCGCCCAGTTCTCCGACGGCGGCGGCCTCGGCCTCGCCCACGGCGCCGCCGGTGTGCTCTACGCCCTCGCCGAAGCCGGCGCCCCCCGCTACGAGACGGGCGAGCAGTGGCTGCTGGAGCACACCGCCCCCGTACCGCCCGGCACCCCGCTCGGCCTCTACGACGGCCTGGCCGGCATCGCCCTCGTCCTCGACCGGCTCGGGCACACCGGACGCGCCCTCGACCTGACCGCCGCCCTGCTCGCCGAGAAGTGGCAGCACCTCACCTCCGACCTGCGCAGCGGCATCGCCGGCATCGGCCTCCTGCTCGACCACCTGGCCCGCACCACCGGCGAACGGCACTTCCACGAACGGGCCGTCGAGGCCGCCCAGCTCCTCGCCGACCGGCTCACCGCGGCCCCCGGCGGCACGGCCCCCGGCGGCTCCGACCGCCGCCGCGCCGGCCTGATGCGCGGCGCCACCGGCCCCGCCCTGCTCTTCCTGCGGATGTACGAGCGCACGGGCGCCCCCGCCCTGCTCGACCTCGCCGGCACCGCCCTGCGCACCGACCTCGCCCGCTGCGTCACCACCGCGAACGGCACCCTGGAGGTCGACGAGGGCTGGCGCACCATGCCGTACCTCGGCGACGGCAGCGCCGGCATCGGCGCCGTCCTCGACGACTACCTCGATCTTCGTCATCGGCGACCGCAAGCTGGACCTCGCGGTGCGCCTGGAGGTCGC
>NZ_JBFAPH010000256.1:0-9006 GCF_040675635.1 Streptomyces sp. NPDC049577 | reverse complement strand
AAGATCCCCGCCCAGCGCGGCGCGCGCGTCGCCGGCAGCGACGCGAAGGAGTCCCCGACCGCGGAGGCGCTGCGCGCCCTGGGCGCCACGGTGCACATCGGCCACGCCGCGGACCACCTGGCCGCCGACGCCACTTGCGTCGTCGTCTCCAGCGCCATCCGCGCCGACAACCCCGAGCTCGCCGCCGCCGCCGAGCGCGGCGTGCCCGTCGTGCACCGCTCCGACGCGCTCGCCCGGCTGATGGACGGGCTGCGCCCGATCGCCGTGGCCGGCACGCACGGCAAGACGACCACCACCTCGATGCTCGCCGTCTCCCTCGACGCCCTGGGCCTCGACCCCTCGTACGCCATCGGCGGCGACCTGGAGGGCCCCGGCTCCAACGCCCGGCACGGCGGCGGGGACATCTTCGTCGCCGAGGCGGACGAGAGCGACCGCAGCTTCCACAAGTACGCGCCCGAAGTCGCGATCATCCTCAACGTCGAGCTGGACCACCACGCCAACTACGCGTCGATGGAGGAGATCCACGAGTCCTTCGCGACCTTCGTCGGCCGCGTCCGCCCGGGCGGCACCCTCGTCGTCGCCGCCGACCAGGAGGGCGCCCGCGAGCTGACGCGGCGCGTCGCAGGCCGGCCGGACCTCGAGATCGTCACCTACGGCGAGGCCGAGGACGCCGACGTCCGCGTCCTGGACGTCGTCCCGCGCGGTCTGACCAGCGAGGTCACCGTCGACCTCAAGGGCCGCCGGCTCACCTTCGCCGTCTCCGTCCCCGGCCGGCACTACGCCCACAACGCCGTCGCCGCCCTCGCGGCCGGCGTCGCGCTCGGCATCCCGGCCGACGACCTCGCCGAGGCCCTCGGCAAGTACACCGGCGTCAAGCGCCGCCTCCAGCTCAAGGGCGAGGCGGCCGGCGTGCAGGTCATCGACTCCTACGCCCACCACCCCACCGAGATGACCGCCGACCTGGAGGCCATCCGCGGCGCGGCCGCCGGCGCCCGGGTCCTGGTCGTCTTCCAGCCGCACCTGTTCAGCCGCACCCAGGAGCTGGGCACCGAGATGGGCCAGGCCCTGGCCCTGGCCGACGCCTCCGTGGTCCTGGACATCTACCCGGCCCGCGAGGACCCGGTCCCGGGCGTCACCAGCGCCCTGATCATCGACGCCGCCCGGGCCGCCGGCGCGGACGTGCGCGCCGAGCACGACATGGCCGCCGTCCCGGAGACGGTCGCGGGAATGGCCCGCCCCGGCGATCTCGTTCTCACCATGGGCGCCGGCGACGTCACGGACCTCGGTCCCCGGATCCTGGCCCGCCTGAACGGCTGACCGGCAGACCGGCAGACAGCACGGCACGAGCGCACAGCGCGACGGGAGGGACGCACGATGGCGTACGAGGTCGAGAAGACCGACGAGGAGTGGCGCGCCGAACTGAGCCCGGCGGAGTACCAGGTGCTCCGTCAGGCCGGCACCGAGCCCGCCTTCCGCGGCGAGTACACCGACACCAAGGCCGAGGGCGTCTACTCCTGCCGCGCCTGCGGCGCCGAGCTCTTCCGCTCGACCGAGAAGTTCGAGAGCCACTGCGGCTGGCCGAGCTTCTACGACCCCAAGGACTCCTCGGCGGTCGAGCTCGTCGAGGACCGCTCCCACGGCATGGTCCGCACCGAGGTCCGCTGCGCGCGCTGCGGCTCCCACCTCGGCCATGTCTTCGCGGGAGAGGGCTACCCCACCCCCACCGACCAGCGGTACTGCATCAACTCCATCTCGCTGCGGCTGATCCCGGCCGGGGGCTGAGCGCGCTCAGTCCCCCGACAGGGCCTCCAGGCCGCGGCGCAGGTCGTCGATGTTCATCACCGGGTGCATCTCCACCTCGGCGTCCATGCCGAGGAACAGCTTCTCGGCGCAGGCCGGCATCTCCGAGGCGTCCTGCATGTCGAAGACGAAGAAGCAGCTGCGGCCCCCGTCCATCGTGGTGAAGTAGGCGGCCTCGGGGCGGAGCCGCTCCATGAGCTCCTCGATGCCCTTCATCATCGAGCCGTCCCGGATCGCCGCGTTGGCCGCGGGGGTGTCCAGCCGGGCCCTGAGCAGTGTGCGCATGACACCTCACTCCCTCGGTGCGACGCACCGCACCCGGCGCTCCGGCTCCGCGCTCACCAAGGCACGGATACGCCTCTTCCAGCGTCCCCCCGCCCGGCCGGGGCGCGCAAACCGTCACGCGGCGCGCAGCACCGCGGCGCACTCCGGCGGCAGCCGCAGCACGCCGTCCTCGTCCGGGGCGGACACCGGCCGCCACGCCGCGACGACGCGCGCGCCGGCCGCCGGGCGGCCGAGCCGCAGCTCGGCCGGCTGACCGGCGAGATTGACGGCGATGTGCAGCGGCCCGCGCGCGAAGTGGACCGTGCGCGACTCCGCGGCGAGGGCCCCGTACTCCCAGCGGGGATCGGTCAGCGCCGGCTCCGCGCGCCGCAGGGCGATCAGCCGCCGGTGCCAGGCCAGCAGCTCCGTGTGCGGGGCGCGCTCCGGTTCCGTCCAGTCCAGGCACGAGCGGTCGCGGGTGGCCGGGTCCTGCGGGTCCGGTACGTCCTCCGCCGCCCAGCCGTGCGCGGCGAACTCCCGCCGCCGCCCGGTGCGCACGGCCTCGGCCAGCTCCGGGTCGGTGTGGTCGGTGAAGAACTGCCAGGGCGTGCGCGCGCCCCACTCCTCGCCCATGAAGAGCATGGGCGTGAACGGGGCGCACAGCACGAGTGCGGCGGCGCAGGCGAGCAGCCCGGGGGAGAGCCGGCCGGAGAGCCGGTCGCCGAGGGCGCGGTTGCCGATCTGGTCGTGGGTCTGGGCGTAGCCGAGCAGCCGGTACGCGGGAGTGACGCGCGGGTCGAGGGGACGGCCGTGCGGGCGGCCGCGGAAGGACGAGTACGTGCCGTCGTGGAAGAAGCCGCCGCGCAGGGTCTTGGCCAGGGCGTGCGCGGGGTCGGCGGCGAAGTCGGCGTAGTAGCCCTGGGACTCGCCGGTGAGCGCGGTGTGCAGGGCGTGGTGGAAGTCGTCGTTCCACTGTGCGTGCAGACCCAGGCCGCCGGCCGCGCGCGGCAGCGTGGTCGCCGGGTCGTTGAGGTCCGACTCGGCGATGAGGAACAGCGGCCGGCCCAGCCGGGCGGCCAGCGCGTCGACGGCACCGGACAGTTCGGCGAGGAAGTGCTTGGGCCGGGTGTCGTGCAGCGCGTGCACCGCGTCCAGGCGCAGTCCGTCGATCCGGTGGTCGCGCAGCCAGGCCAGCGCACTGCCCGTCAGATACGCGCGGACCTCGTCCGAGCCGGGCGCGTCCAGGTTGACGGCCGCGCCCCAGGGGGTTCGGTGGGTGTCGGTGAAGTACGGGCCGAAGGAGGGCAGATGGTTGCCCGACGGGCCGAGGTGGTTGTGCACCACGTCCAGGACGACGCCCAGGCCCAGCGCGTGCGCGGCGTCCACGAAGCGCCGCAGTCCGGCCGGCCCGCCGTAGGGTTCGTGCACCGCCCACAGGGAGACGCCCTCGTACCCCCAGCCGTGCGTCCCGGGGAACGGGCAGACGGGCATCAGCTCGACGTGCGTCACGCCCAGTTCCGCCAGGTGCGGCAGCCGGGCGGCGGCCGCGTCGAAGGTGCCCTCGCGGGTGAACGTGCCGATGTGCAGCTCGTACAGCACCGCGCCCGCGAGGCTGCGCCCCGTCCACGCCGGTCCGTCGCCGAAGCGGGTGAAGTCGACGACGGCGCTGAGCCCGTCCGGCCCGTCCGGCTGGCGCCGGGAGCGCGGGTCGGGGCGGACCGGGCCGTCGTCGAGCGCGAAACCGTAGCGGGTGCCGTGCCCGGCCGGCGCCTCGGCGTGCCACCAGCCGGCCCGGCCGGGGGAGGGGGCCATGGCGAAGGCGCCGCCCCCCGCGTGCACGGTGACCCGCCCGGCGGCGGGCGCCCACACCTCGAACAGCACGACCGGCTCCTCCCGACGACGGTGCGACGCTGCCCCCCATGGTGCCGCTCGCTCAGCCCGCCCGGGGCGGAACCAGGTCGATGCGCTCCTGGACGACGGGGTATCCGGCCTTCGCGAACGTGGCGGCCATCGGCGTGTTGCCCTGGTCGGTACTGGCCGCGATCCGCTCGGCGCCCTCGGCCACCAGGTCGTGGGTGCACTCCACCAGCAGGTCGTATGCGTAGCCGTGGCCCCGGTGCTCGGGGACGACGCCGACGTAGCCGACGCACGGACCGCCGGGGTTGCGCGCCGGGATCTGGATGCCGGCGATCTCCCCGCCGGGGGTGCGGGCGAGTTTCCACCAGGCGCGTGGCGAGGGGAGCCAGCCGAGGACGCCCATGAAGGCGTCCAGCGCGCCCTCGGGGCCCAGCTCGGCCAGATTGCGCCGGTCGTGCGCGTCGAGGGTGCCCACATGGGTGCGGCGCACCACGTCCCGTATCAGGCCGTCGTCCGGCTCGGGCGAGAACTCCAGCCGGCCGGGCCGCTCCGGCAGCCCGCAGGCGGGCGTCCACTCGTAGCGGAACCGCTCGACCAGCGGCCGCATCCCGGCGGCGACGGCGGCCGCCGTCCGGGCGTCCGCGGCGGCCCGCACATCGGGCCGGTCGCGCCAGCCGGGCGGCACCATCAGGCTGTACTCGGCCCGCAGCGGCGCGGTGCGCAGCAGCTGGACCGCGGCCTCCTGCTCGCCCTCGGCGAAGTCGAACCAGTCGAGCGCCACGGGCGCCTCGTCGTCGGGCGCGCCCCACCAGGCGGCGCGGGCCACCACCCGGTCGCCCCGCAGGGCCACCCACGTCCACTCCGGGCGGTACTCGCCGCCCTCGTGGACGAACCCGTAGGACTGGCCGAAGGCCTCCCGGCCGACGAGACCGGGAGAGGGCAGGGAGGTGAAGAGCGCGGCGTCGTGTTCGGTCAGCGGGCGGACGACCAGTGCGGCCGGTTCGGTCATGGAGTTCCTTCCGGTGATGGCCCGGGAACCGTAGGGCCCCGCGGCCGGGCTGTCCACCGGATTTCGACCGCCCGGGTCACCTGGGATGACGCACCGTCACATCCGGTGCAGCCCCCGTCCGGCGAGGGACAGCATGACCTCGCCGACGGCCTCCGAGAGCGTCGGGTGCGGGTGGACGTGCTGGGCGACGTCCACCGCCTCCGCGTCCCAGCCGACGACCAGCTGGCTCTCGGCGATCATCTCCGAGACGTGCGGGCCCACCAGGTGCACGCCCAGGACCCGGCCGCCCTGTTCCGCGACCACCTTCACCGTGCCGCCCTGCCCGTGCACCATGCCCTTGGCGATGCCCGTCAGCGGCATGGAGCCGACCACCACCTCGTGCCCCCGCTCGCGCGCCTCCGCCTCGGTCAGGCCGACGGACGCGGTCTGCGGGCTGGAGTACGTCACACGCGGTACGGCCGCGTAGTCGACGGGACGGGGGGTGAGTCCGGCGAGGGTCTCGGCGACCAGCAGGCCCTCGGCGAACGACGCGTGCGCCAGTCCGAGCGCGGGCGGCGGCAGCAGATCGCCCACCACGTGGACGCCGGGCACGGCCGTCTCCAGCCGGGACCAGTCGGCCGGGGCGAGGAAGCCCCGCGCGTCGGTGGCCAGACCGGCGGCGGCCAGGCCCAGCCCGTCGGTCACCGGCACCCGGCCCACGGCCACCAGCAGCCGTTCGGCGCGCAGTTCGCGCATCTCCCCGCGCGCGGTGCGGATCACGGCCCGCACGCCGTTCTCGTCGGGGCGCGCGGCCTCCAGGCGGGCGCCGGTCTGCACGTCGATGCCCCGCTTCTTCAGTCCGCGCGTCAGATGCCGGCCGACGTCCGCGTCCTCCAGCGGCAGCAGCCGCTCGGCCGCCTCCACCAGCGTCACCTCGGCGCCCATCGACCGGTGCAGCGAGGCGTATTCGACGCCGATGGCGCCGCCGCCCAGCACCAGCACCGAACCCGGCAGCCCGGGCGCGAACAGCGCGTCGTCACTGGTGACGATCCGCCTGCCGTCCGGCTCCAGGCCGGGCAGCAGGCGCGGCCGCGACCCCGTGGCCAGGACGATCCCGCGCCGGGCCCGCCACTGCCCGCCCGCCTCGGCCCCCGTGTCCACGCGCACCGTCCGGGCGCCGGTGAGCGAGGCCGAGCCCCGGACGACCCGGACGCCCGCGTGCGCCAGATGGCCCTCCACACCGCGGTGGTTGCGGTGCACGATGTCGTCCCGGGTCGCGGTCAGGGCGGCCCAGTCGACCGAGTCGAGCGTGGCCTTCACCCCCCACCGCTCGCGCGCCTCCGCGATCCCGTCGACCAGCTCCGCCGCGTGCAGCATCGCCTTGCTCGGAATGCACCCCCGGTGCAGACACGTGCCGCCCACGAGGTCGCGTTCGGCGAGCACCACGTCGAGCCCGAGGCCGGCGGCCCGCAGCGCGGTGCTGTACCCGCCGGTGCCGCCTCCGATGACGATGACATCCGTCTCATGCATGACCCCACCCTCCGACCCGCCGCGAGGATGAGTCCAACGCAATGTTTCGATGGCCCCCATGAGCAACCTTCATGGGACGCGCGAGGCGGGGGACCGGTGAGCCTGCGGCAGATGGAGTACCTGGTCGCGGTCGTCGAGGAGCAGTCCTTCACCCGTGCCGCGGAGAGCCTCAATGTGACCCAGTCCGCGCTCTCCCACCAGATCAAGGCCCTGGAACGGGAGGTCGGCGGACCGCTCCTGGAGCGCCTGCCGCGCGGCGTCGGGCTGACCCCGATGGGCCGCGCCTACCTCCCGCACGCCGAACGCGCCGTCCGCAGTGCCGGGCAGGCGCGCCGCGCCGCCCGCGCCGCCGCCGGCGCCGAGGGCGGCGAACTGCACGTCGCCACCCTGCACGCGCTGGCGGTCGGCGTGCTCCCCCCGGTGTTCGCCCGCTGGCGGCAGGAGGCCCCCGGCGTACGGCTCCAGCTGCACGAGTACGGGACCACCGAGGAACTGCGCGACGGCATGGAGCGCGGCATCGCCGACCTCGCCGTCGGCCCCCGCCCCGACGCCTGGCCGGGCCCCGTCGTCCCGCTCGGCGAGGAGGAGATCGTCGTCGTCACCTCCGCGGACGACCCCCTCGCGGCGCGCCCCGGCCCGGTGCGCCTGCGCGAGCTCGCGGACCGCGCCTGGGTGCGCTGCTCCCTGGAGCCGGTCGTCCAGGGGCGGCGCTGGCTGGACCTGGTCTGCGAGCGGCACGGCTTCACGCCGCTGACGGCCCTGGAGACCGGACACTCCTCCACGGCCGTCCGCATGGCGGCGGCGGGCGTCGGCATCGTGGCCGCCCCCACGCACATCGCCCGCGCGACGCGCGGCGCGGCGATGGTCCGCGTCGATCCGGAGTGGCGCCGCGAGCAGACGGCGTTCTCCCGCGTGGACCTCACCGGAGCGGCGGCCGCGTTCGTGCGCCTCTGCGCGGACCTGGTCTTCGCCGCCGAGCCGGACGCCGTCAGCCCGTGCGCGTGACCGCGCCGGCCAGACGCCTCGTCATCTGCTGCCGCGTGTCGCCCCGGTGCGTCGGGTTGAACGAGCACACCACGCGGCGCTGCCGGTCCCGGGTGGCGAACACGCCGGAGTTGTAGCCGTAGCGCTCACCGGTCTTGCCCCACAGGGCGCCGGCCGGCAGCGCGGCGGTCATCAGCAGGGCGCCCCCGAGCCGGCCCCCGGCCGCCCCTGACGAGGAACCCGGCCGCCGCCGCGGGTCACGTCCGGGTCAGCAGGGCCACCGGCCAGTGCCCCGACAGCCGGGACAGCGGCATCCGTTCCGTGTACACGCGCCCCGTCAGCAGCTCCCGCCACGTGCCGCCGCCCGGCAGGGGCAGCGTCGTTTCCGTCAGGGTCACTCCGCGCGGCAGCCGCAGCGCGGCCGTGACGACCTCGCCGGAGCGGACGAACGCCACGCAGTGCCCGGCCGCCGGGCCGTCCGCGGCCAGCGGTTCGTACGTGGCGTCGGTGCCGAACCACTCGGGATGCGCGCTCCGCAGGCGCAGGGCGGTGCGGGTGAGGCGGAGCTTGTCGGCGGACAGCCCCGTCGCCGGCGGGGCGTCGGCGAAACGGGGCGGGCGGCGGTTGTCGGGGTCGACGAGCGCGGCGTACACGCGCTCGGTTCCCATGTACAGCTCGGGCACGCCCGGCATGGTCAGCTGCAGCAGGGCCGCACCCAGCGTGTGCGCCCGCACGGACGGCTCGGCCTCGGCAGCCAGCGGTTCGAGCAGTGCGTACGGCTTGCCGCCCGGACCGGCGGCGACGAAGGCCCGGACCGCCGCCTCGTACGCGGCGTCCGGCTCGGTCCACGTCGTGCGCAGGGCGGCCTCCCGCACGCCCTTCAGGACCGCCGGGACGAGCCGCCGGGCGTCGGGCTCGCCCAGGCCGAACGCGGTCTGCCAAGCCGTCCAGGCCACCTGCCGGTCGGGGGCCGGCGCCTCGTTCCACAGCCGTTCCATGAGGGCGGCCCACTGCGCGGCGTGCGTGCTCAGCGCGGCGATCCGGGCCCGGACGTCCGCGCTGCGCTTGGTGTCGTGCGTGGACAGCACGGTCCCCGTGGCGGGCCAGTCGCGCTGGATGCGGGCGCAGTAGGCGTGGAACTCCGCCGGCTCGACCGCCGGCCGGTCCGGGGCGCCGCCGACCTCGTTCGCGGACAGCAGGGGCGTGTAGCGGTAGAAGGCGGTGTCCTCGACGGACTTGGCGCGCAGGGCCGAGGAGGTCTGGGCGAAGCGTGCGCAGAAGTCACGCGCGTCGGGCCCGTCGCCCAGCCGCCCCAGGGCCGCGTCGCGGACGAACTCGACGACCTCGGCCTCCTGGGGCACGGCGAAGGCCGTACGGGCCCCCTGCGCGGCCTCGTCCAGCAGCGCGGCGTGCACCGGCGCGGCCGGGGCACCGGGGACGGCGTACGGCCGGTAGACGGGGAGCCGCACGAGGATCTCGCGCAGGGCGGTGCGTATCGCCCAGGGGGCGTGGTCGCGCAGCCGCAGTGAGCCCTCGCACAGCCGCCCGGCGGTGCGGGCGAGCCGTTCGACCTCGGCGGCCAG
>NZ_JBFAPH010000255.1:0-9070 GCF_040675635.1 Streptomyces sp. NPDC049577 | reverse complement strand
GCCTCGTCCCGCAGGGCAGGCGTCTTCTCCAGCCACACGAGATCCTCGGTACGCGGTCCGGCGGTGGCCGGAGCATCCTGGCTCTCCAAGGCCCGCTCCCGTGGCCCAGCAGCCGGCGGCACAGGGTGGCTCTCGGTCGGAAGTCAGGCGGAGGAGGGCCGTCAAGTTCCAGGTGCGCGGTGAGGTCACCGGCTCGGAGGGCACCATGACGTGGTGGATGCCGAGCAGTGCCCGCTCCACCCGGTCCGTCTCGGCTCCGGGGGCGTCCAGGATCCGGTAGTGGTCGTCGAGCTGTGGGGCGCGGTCGCGGTCACGCCGTCATCTGACGTCGGTGGGCATGGCGGTGCGGGGCACCGTGGCCGCGGCACCGGTCGTCGCCGCTGCCCGTGAGCAGCCGGTCGGCGTGGGGATCGTGCCGGGGTGACGCCGCGGGGCCTCGCCGGGCGCTTCCGTGCCCATGCACAAGGGTGGTCCCCGGTGGGGTCACTGGCCGGTGACCTTGTGGACGGTGGTGTCGTCGGGGGTGAGCGGTCGTCCGTCCGCGGACAGCACTTGCAGTGGGCGGAGGCGGTGTCCTTGGCGGCGGTCGACCAGTTGTGAGTGTGGTTCGCCGGGGGCGAAGAAGTTCTCCTCGCCCCACTGCCGCAGGGCCACGATGACGGGGAAGAGTGCCTTGCCCTTCGGCGTCAGCACGTACTCGCGGTAGGCGCTGCCGTCCGAGGCAGGGACGGATTCGAGGACACCGCCGGTCACCAGGGTGCGCAGGCGCGCGGTGAGGATGTTCTTCGCCACGCCGAGGCTGCGCTGGAACTCTCCGAAGCGCCGGCTTCCGTCGAACGCGTCCCGCACGATCAGCAGGGACCACCAGTCACCGATCGCGTCCACCGACCGGGCGACGGGGCACTCGCTGTCGTCGAAGCGGGTCCTGCTCACCATGGCGTCCCTCACTCTCATGTGGTTGCAACATGCTACCAAGAAAGCTACCGTCGCCGCTGGTAGCAAGTTGAAACCAGACTGGGGGGAGCGTCATGCCCGACAGCGATGAGGCTGTGACACATCGGAGCGAGACCCGAAGCGAGGAGGAGGGTGCCGCGTTCGTCCTTTCCCGTGGCGTCGTCCTGTTGTTCGCCGTCGCCTGCGGGGCGGCGGTGGCCAACGTCTACTTCTCCCAGCCGCTCCTGGTGACCATCGGCCGTGACCTGGCCATGAGCCCGGCACTGGTCGGCAGCGTGGTCACCCTCACTCACGTCGGCTACGGGCTGGGACTCTTCTTCCTCGTGCCGCTGGGCGACATGGCCGACCGCAGACGGCTCATCGTGGCCCAGCTGCTGCTCCTGGTGGCGGCCCTGGCCGTGGTGGCTGCCGCCCGTACGGCAGCGGTCCTGCTCGCGGGCATGGCCGCGACGGGGCTCCTCGCAGTCGTCACCCAGACGCTGGTGGCCTTCGCGGCATCACTGGCCCCTCCCGCCGAGCGCGGACGGATCGTCGGCCTGGTCACCAGCGGTGTGGTCACCGGCATCCTGCTCGCCCGCACCGCATCCGGTCTCATCGCCGACCTCGCGGGCTGGCGCTCCGTCTACCTCGCCTCCGCGACGCTCACCGCCCTGCTCGCTCTGGTGCTGCACCGGGTCCTGCCCCGCCCCACCGACCCCCCGCCCACGACCCTGCGCTACGGGCAGCTTCTGCGCTCCACCCTCACCCTGTTCGCACGCGAACGGCTCCTGCGGCTCAGGGCCCTGTTCTGCCTGCTGGTCTTCGCCGCCTTCAGCACCCTGTGGAGCAGCGTCGCGCTGCCGCTCAGTGAGGCCCCGTACTTCCTGTCGCACAGCGCGATCGGGGCGCTGGGGCTGGTCGGAGTCACGGGCGCCCTGGCCGCGACGGTGGCAGGCCGGCTCAACGACGGCGGATTCTCCCGGCGGACCACCGGCATCGCCCTGGCCCTGCTCACCGCCTCCTGGCTGCCGCTGGCCTTCACCCGCACCTCGCTCTGGGCCCTGTTCGCCGGGGTGGTCCTCCTCGACCTCGCCGTCCAGGCGGTCCACGTCACCAACCAGACCCTGATCTACGCGCTGCACCCGGACGCGGGCAGCCGCCTCATCGGCGGATACATGATCTTCTACTCGATCGGCAGCGCCACCGGCGCCCTCACCGCAACCTCCCTCTACGCGACAGCCGGCTGGAAAGCCGTGTGCGCACTGGGCGCCACGTTCAGCTGCCTCGCGCTCGTACTGTGGGCGCTCACCCGGCACAGCAGCGACGTCACGCACCCGGCTCGGCGCGGAACGCACGACGGTAGGCGCCCGGTGTCGTGCCGAGCGCGCTGAGGAGCGCCTGCGGAGGTTGGTGGCCGAGGAGAGCCCGACGCGGCGGGCCACGGCCTCCAGCGGGAGGCCGGAGGTCTCCAGCAGCTCCCGGGCCACGGCGATCCGTCGGGCCAGCAGCCACTGTCCCGGGCTGGTGCCGAGCTGCTCGGCGAAGCGCCGGGCGAGCGTACGGCCCGAGATACCGGCGTACGCGGCCAGGTCCTCGACGGTCAGCGGCTCGCCGAGCCTCCCGGCGGCCCATTCCAGCAGCGGCGCGAGTGAGCTGTCGATCTGCACCGGATGCGGCGGCGCCGCGTACTGGAGCTGGCCGCCCTCGCGGTGCGGCGGCATGACCATGCTCCGGGCGACGTGCGCGGCGTACCCGGCGCCCTGGTCGGAGCGGACGAGGTGCAGGCACAGGTCGATCCCAGCACCTGCGCCCGCACTGGCGGCGACGTCGCCGTGGTCCACGTACAGCACGTCCGGCTCGACGTGGACGGCCGGGAAGCGGTCGGCGAGTCGCTGGTCGACTGGGGTGGGCGGACGAGCGCCACGACCTGGTGCCTGGCAAGAAAGTACCGCAGGACGTCATTTCTGACACTCGGCCGGAGGCCGAACCCTTGTCAGGCTGGTCGCATGACGACACGACAGGATTCGACAGAACCGAACATGCACGGCTACGCGTGGGCCACCGTGCAGGACGCACCGGTGCGCGAGCTCTTCCCCGGGATCCGTCTGCGCCCGCGGTGGCACGGAGACGGCGGTGCGGCCGCCCACGTGCTGGAGATGGACCTGCTCACCCGCTGGACGGGACCGACGTCCACGAGCCGGGCCCGAGGAGGTCTTCGTGGTCTCCGGCGTCTTCAACGACGGCGAACGCGACTACCCGGCAGGTTCCTTCATCCACGCCCCGCCGGCTCCTGGCACGTCCCCCAGACGGCGACGGGCTGCACGCTGTTCGTCTTCTACCCCGAAGGGTGACGGCCCCGAAGGCCGGCGGCCTCCACCCCTGAGGCTGCCGGCCCGGCGACTGGGCCGGCAGCACCCGCCCCGCTGGTCCGGATCGCGGCGGAAGGAAGCTGCGGAGCGTGACTCCGAGGTCACCGACCGAGCCGGGCGAACTCGCCGTCCGGCGCCCCCAGCAGGCCGGTGCGCCGGGCCCGTCTGCGCGTCGTGGGAGAGGGGCGGTGTTGTCACGGCACGCGCACTCTGAGCGCGGTGCGGCGAAGGCGGCGCAGTGCCCCGCGTGCGAGGAGGGTGCCGGTGGCCCGGTACAGCGCGGCCGTTCCCAGGAGCCGGTTGTCGTCGTGCCACGGGGGTACGCCGGGCGGACGTGCGGTGTGGCGGCTGCGCAAGGCGGTGAGCAAGTCCTCGTAGCAGCGGGCGGCGTCATGGGGGGCGAAGGCCCGGGTGACGCGTTCGCGAGCGGCTGTTCCCATCCGGGTGCGCAACTGCTGGTCGTCCATCAGACGCAGGAGGGCCGCGCTGTAGGCGCGGACGTCGTCGCGCGGTACCAGGAGGCCGTCGACCCCGTCGCGAATGATCTCGCGCGGGCCGTGCGGGCAGTTGGTGCTGACCACGGGCAGACCGCAGCGCATCGCCTCCACGATGGTCATGCCGAAGGACTCCTGCGCAGAAGTGACCGCCGCTATCGACCCCTTCGCCCACTCGGGATCCAGTGGCGTCCTGACCCCCATGAGCTGCACGCGGCCGCCCAGGCCCCGGCGTTCGACATCGGCGGCGAGCCGGTCTTTCTCGGGGCCCGTGCCATAGATGCGCAGGGTCCAGTCGGGGCGCTGTCTGCTGATGCGGGCGAAGGCCTCGATGAGCATGCCGTACCGCTTCACCCGGGTCAGGCGCCCGGCTGCCACGACGACCTTGGCCGTGCAGTCGGCCGGGGGCACCGTGGTGGCGGGCACGCTGTTGGGGATGGCCTCGACCATGCCGTACGGGAGGCGCAGGCCGGTGCGGTGGGCCTGGGCATCGGCCCGCGTCATCGTCACCAGTGCGTCGAGGTACGGGTACCAGTGGCGCAGCTGACGGCGGAGACGGTGCGGATGGGTGTCGTGCGTGAGGTGTTCCTGGCCAATGCGCAGGGCGTGGGACGGACCGAAACGGGCGAGCAGGACGTTGAGCCCGGTACGGGTGCTGATCACGGCGTCCGCGTCGGTCGCGGCCAGCCAGTCGGTGATCCGCTGCTCGGCGAGGCGGTGGTACTGACCGGCGCGGCTCTCGCCCGCGGGGAAATACAGGCCGGGCTGCGCGGCGCGCGGGTCCGCCGTGTCCGCCGAGGGATCGCGGCGGTCCACCAGGGCGGTGAGGGGCACCTCCGGTGGCGGTTCGAGCAGCGGTGTCGCCCGGTGCCGGAAGACGGAGACGAGGCGCACGTGGTGCCGCTCGGCGAGGGACGCGGCCAGGGTGAACGTCGTTCTGGTCGTGCCGCCGATGGCATAGGCATTGTGCAGCAGAAAAGCGATGCGCATCACGAATGCGAGCGCATCCGGGTGCCGGACGCATATCGAGCGGATATGGATTTTCTGGAACAGCTCATGAAAGGAACATTAGGGGGAGAAAGTCCCCGCCGCATCGGCAGAAAGTCGGCGAGTGGACCAAGCCCTTCCTTCGCCGTTCATCGAGGACTCCCCCGCCTCCTGGCCACCGCCCGGCACGCCGCTCTCCACGAAGCGAGAGCCGTCCATGCACTGCTCCGCCGCCCGCGCGGAACGACAGGGCCCGCGCAGCCGTGGGCACAGGGCCGTCACAACGGGTTGAGGCGCGCCTTGAGCAGGCAGAACTCATTGCCCTCGGGGTCCGCGAGAACGTGCCAGGACTCCTCGCCGCTCTGGCCGATGTCGGCCGGGCGCGCCCCGAGCTTCAGAAGGCGTTCGAGCTCGGCGTCCTGGTCGCGATCGGTGGCGTTGACGTCGATGTGCAACCGGGATTTCCCCGGCTCCGGCTCATCCCTGCGACTGAGGAAAAGCGTCGGCTGCGCGCCGCCGAACCCTTCGCGCGGCCCGATCTCCACCGAGCCGTCGTCCTCACGACCGAGCACGACGAAGTCCAGTACCTCGCACCAAAACCGCGCCAGCGCCTCAGGGTCGCGGCAACCGAGCACGAGCTCACTGATACGACATGCCATGGACGAAACCCGCTCTCAGCGTGGGAAGGACCCGGGCGGCCACACGCCGAGCTCCTGGGCCCCGCAGTGCGAACACGCCCGAGACCGTACCGGACGGGACGAGCAGGCGCGAAGGTGTTTCGCGGCCCTCGGTCCACCCGGCCCGCCACCGGGCAAGGACCGCAACCGCGCAACGGGACGGCCGGCTTCGGACTTCCAGGTCGGCCGTCAGCCCGCCGGGGCGCGCTCCGGCGCCGGCGTCACGGCAGGACCAGCGCGCTGCGCGGCGCGCACGGTAGCAGCGCCGGTGCCCCCGGGCGAGGGAGTCCCCAACAGCGGGGGCGTCGTGTTCGTCACGGCTGTTTCCGGCCGGTGGAGTGGCCGATTCCCGGGTTTTCGAACGGATCACGCCAAGCACACGATAGCCAGGTCCGTCCGGTATGCCGGGATCAAGGGGGGAATCCTGTGGAGGACATCGCAAGAGAACGCTGAGGTCAGGCGACGTGGCTTGGCGCCACCGCCGCAGTCGGGGCCGTTCCGGCCGTCCGTCTCGCGTCCATGGACGCATCGGCCGGATCATCGCTGAACCACTACGGGCCTGTTCGATGCGCCATGTCGGCGCCCGGGCCCACCACTCGCCGCCGCGCCCGGTTCCGGGCGCGCGTTCGGCTGCTCACAGCACGTCACGGGGGAAGGAAAGCTCATCAACACGGGGAGTTCTCGGCTGCCCGCGGAACGAAGTGTTCCGCTGTCGCCGTATCAGCGTGACATCTGGTTGGCCGCCACGCGCGCGCCGAAGAGTCCACAGTTCAATGCCACGATCGTCGAGGAGTTCACGGGTGCCGTGGACGTTCCTCTGCTCCGCGACTGCCTGACCCTGACGCTGGAGCGGCACGATGCCTTCCGGCTGCGTTTCGGCGAGCGGGACGGCGTTCCGCGGCAGTGGCTCGCCGGCGCTCTGGGGGCGGACGGCACACCGGCCGTCGAGGTCGTCGACCTCTCGTCCACGCCCCATCCCCGGGCCGCATGCCTGGCCTGGCGCGAGAGGGTCCTGCGGACACCGTTCGACCTGGGTGACGGGCCGCTGTTCCGGGCCGCGCTGCTGCGGGAGAGCGACACGGCAGTCCACCTGCTGATCCAGGCGCACCATCTGGTCATCGACGGGCGGGCCATGTACCTCGTGCACGCCGAGGCGACGGAGGAGTACGCGCGCCGGGCGCGCGGAGGGGCTGCGAACCGCCGGGACGCGGCGCCGTCGGCGCTGGACGCCGTCGCCGGGCGGGACGACTACTTCGCCTCGCCGCAGTACGAGGCCGACCGGGCCTTCCACCGCGGCGAACTGGCGCGGATGGAGCCGAGTTTCTTCGCCCGGCGGCACGAGCCGCAGGCGGTGCCCGCCTTCGGCCGGCACGCGTTCACCCTGCCCGGCGACGTGGTGGAGCGCATCAAGGAGGGGGGCGGCTCGCCGTTCGCGTTCCTCGCGGCCGCGCTGGGCACCTGGCTGGCGCGCGTCCACCGCACCCGTGATGCCGTGCTCGGTGTGCCACTGCTCAACCGCCGTACCCGCGCGGAGCTCTCCACGGTGGCGCAGTACGCCAACACACTGCCGCTGCGCGTCGAGGTCCCCGGCGGCCGGCCGCTGGCGGACGTGGCGGCGCAGGTGCAGAACTCCCTGACCCTTCTCCAGGAGCACCAGCGGCTGCCCTACGGGGAGCTGCTGCGGGAGCTCCCGGCGGCCGGCGGCGCGGAGCGCAGGCTCTACGACGTCACGCTGTCCTTCATGTCGCTCAAGCCGGTCAAACCGCTGGCGGAGGGCGTCGAGCGCAGCGGGCCGCTGCACTTCGTGCCGCCGCACGACCAGGAGGCCCTGGCGGTCTACACGGTCAGCACGCGGGGCACGTCCGACCTGTTGGTCATCCTCAACTACGCCACCGACGTGTTCGACGAGGACCTGCCCGTCGCCTCGCTCGCCGAGCACCTGATGTCGCTGATCGGGCACGGTCTGGACAAGCCCGAGCGGTCGGCGGCCGAGCTGCCCCTGCCGGGCGGGCCGGAGCAGGAGCGGCTGCAGCGCTTCGCCAGGGGCCCGCGCGTGGCGTTCGCCGAGGATGCCACGCTGCCCGCCCTGTTCGAGGCGCGGGCGGCCCTGGTGCCCGAGCGGCCGGCGGTGTTCCCGCCGGACGGGCGGGGGGCGCTGAGCTACGCGGAGCTGGACGCCCGCTCCGGCCGGGTCGCCGCGGCGCTGCGCGCCCGCGGCGTGGGTCCGGGCGACCGGGTGGCCGTGCTGATGGCGCGCGGACCGCACCTGCTGCCGGCGATCCTCGGCATCCTGAGGGCGGGGGGCGCGTACGTGCCCGTCGATCCGGGCCATCCGGCGCGGCGGATCGGCTTCGTGCTGGCGGACAGCGGCGCGAAGGCCGTGGTGACGGATGCCCCGGCGACGGCCGTGCCCGTGCCGGAGGGCGTCCCTGTCTGCCCGGTGGAGGAGCTGCTGGACGGCCCGGACCGTCCGGACGCCCCGGTGGAGCCCGTCGCCACCGCGCGGGACCTGGCCTACGTCATCTACACGTCGGGCTCGACCGGACAGCCCAAGGGCGTCATGGTCGAGCACCGGTCGGTGGTCAACCGGCTGGCCTGGATGCAGCGCGCCTACCCGATCGGCGCCGGTGACGTCCTGCTGCAGAAGACGCCCGTCTCGTTCGACGTGTCGGTGTGGGAGCTGTTCTGGTGGGCGATCGAGGGCGCCGCCGTCGCCCTGCTGCCGCCCGGCGGGGAGAAGGACCCGGAGCTGATGCTGCGCACCGTCGCGGAGCACGGTGTCAGTGTGCTGCACTTCGTCCCGTCCATGCTCGGGCCGTTCCTGGACCTGCTGGAGCAGGCGCCGGAGAGACTGGCCGAGGCCCGGTCGCTGCGCTACGTGTTCTGCAGCGGCGAGGCGTTGCCGCCGGGGCGCGTCGAGCAGTTCAACCGGGTCTTCGCGCCGGCCGGCGACCGCGCGCCGCGACTGGTCAACCTGTACGGGCCGACCGAGGCGGCGGTCGACGTCTCCGCGTACGAGTGCCCGGCGGAGCCGGGGCGGACGGTCAGGCGGGTGCCCATCGGGCGGCCCATCGACAACACGGAGCTGTACGTCATCGGGCCGGACGGGGCGCCGCAGCCCGTGGGCGTGCCGGGCGAGCTGTGCGTCGCCGGCGTCCAGGTGGCCCGCGGCTATCTGAACCGGCCCGAGCTGACGCGGGAGAAGTTCCTCGACGAACCCTGGGTGCTGGGCGGCCGGCTGTACCGCACGGGTGATCTCGCCCGCTGGCTCGCCGACGGCACCCTGGAGTACCTCGGGCGCATCGACGGGCAGGTGAAGGTCCGCGGCAACCGGGTGGAGCTCGGCGAGGTCCAGGACGCACTGGCCCGTGTGTCGGAGGTCCGCGAGGCCGCGGTGACCGACCACGTCTCCGCCGGGCGCGGCACGTACCTCGTCGGCTACTACGTCACCGAGGACGGCCGTGCCCTCGACGGGGTCCGCCTGCGTGGGCAACTGGCGGACCACCTGCCGGAGTTCATGATCCCGGCCCGGTTCGTCCGGCTGGACCGGCTGCCCCTTTCGCCGAACGGGAAGCTGGACCGGCGCCTGCTGCCGGCGCCGGGCGCGGTG
>NZ_JBFAPH010000254.1:0-9082 GCF_040675635.1 Streptomyces sp. NPDC049577 | reverse complement strand
ATGGTGCGCCCGTCCGGGGAGAACGTGGGGTCGGTGTCCCAGTCCTCCGGCCCCCGCTCGGCCAGCGGCATCGCCGCCGGGTGGGAGCCGTCGGCGTCGACCGTCCAGATCCGCTCGATCCGGCGTTTCCGGCCGTCCGGGCCCTTCGGGCTGTCCGGGTCGTCCTCGAACCGGGTGACGACGATGCGGCGGCCGTCCGGCGTGTAGTTCTGCCGCTCGGTCCACGGGTCGGACCCGGGCGCCGGATTGAACAGCGGATCCTTGGCCGGATCGGTGTTGGTGTCGGCCGCCGGGTCCTCCTTCAGGATGGTCAGCCCGAGGTCGCGCGGATCGGCGCCGTCCATCCGGACGTCCTGGAGGGTCGCCACGTGCGGCCCGGGGGCCGAGGTGCGGTCGACCACCACGCGGCCGCCGTGCAGGGGGCCCAGCCAGGTGGGCCGGCCGACCGCGCGGTCCTCCTGGAGCACCAGCTGTGGCTCGGCCTCGGCCCCGGCATGGGCCACCTGGAACACATGGTCCCAGTTCCCCTCGCAGTCACAGGTGCGGTCCGGGCTGAGGAACAGCACCCCGTCCCCGTCGGGCAGCCAGGCTGCCCCGTGGGTCCGCCACTGTGCCCGCGCGCCGGCCAGGAGCGGCCGGTCCCCGGCCGCCCCACCGGTCACCCGCAGCCGCGGGCCCGTCGCCGCGTCGGTGGTGAAGGTGTACGCGATGAGGTCCCGGTGCGCCGCGTCGTTCACCGGATTCCACACGGGTTCCGTCGCCGAGCCGTCGAGCGCCCCGGTGACCCGGGTTGCCGCGCCCCCGGCCAGCGGCCGCACGTAGATCTGCCGGCGGGCCCCCGGTTCGCCGTTCCCGGCGTACGCCAGGCACCGTCCGTCCGGAGACACGGTCGGGCTCTCCTCCTCGGACGGCGTGTCGGTCAGCCGGGTCAGCCCGGTGCCGTCGGCGCGCACCAGCCACAGGTCGCGCTGCTTCTTGCCGTCCGGTCCGCCCGGCTCCGCCGAGTCGAACACCACGGCCGAGCCGTCCGGGGTCAGCCGCGGATGCGCCGCGTCCCGGTCGCTGGTCAGCTTGCGCACCGACCCGTCGGGGGCCCGCAGGTAGACCTGCGGGCGCTTGTCGTCGCGCCGGCTCGCGAACACCATCGTGTCCCCCAGCGCCGACGGCTGGACGTCGAAGTGCGCCGGGCCGTCCCCGAACACCGGCTCGGTGGACTTCGTGTCGACGACCCGGCCGAGGCTCCGGTGCCCGGTGCCCGCGTACGCGATCCGGGTGGCGGAGGCGTCGGCCGCCTGCGGCCGGGGTTCGGCGCTGCCCGGCCGCGAGGCCGCCGTCACCGTCACCGCCAGCAGCGGGACCAGCAGGAGCGACGCCGCGCCGAACCTCCCCAGCCGGCGCTGCCCGCCGGGGCCAGCGGTGCCGTTCACGCTCCACCTCGCAGTCTCGGAACACCTCGTGCGCCCGCCACTCTGCGGCACGCGCGCGCGGCCCGGCAGGGCAGCGGGGCCGTACCGGGGGAAGCGCCGGTGCGCCTTCGGGCAGCGCCGGGGGACGGACGGCCGTCAGATCAGCCCGTTGCGCAACGCGTAGCCGACCGCGTGCGCCCGGTTGCGCAGCTGGAGCCGGGTGGTGACCTCGTGCAGCACGTTCTTGACGGTCCGCTCGGAATACGCGGTCTTCTCCGCTATCTCCGAGGTGTCGAACCCCTCCGACACCAGGCGCAGCATGTCCGCCTCGCGCGCGGTCAGCGTGGACAGGGACAGACCGCGCGGATCGAGCGCCGAGCGCTGCAGGCTGCCGACGTGGGTGAGTAACTTGCCGAGCAGATCGCCGGGCAGCACCCCCTCGCCGTTGGCCATGGCGAGCACCAGGTGCAGCAGCCGGTCCTGGTCGGCCTCCGTGCGCCGCAGCACCGCCGCGACACCGCACTCGATCACCCGCTGCAGCGCCGCGGACTCGAACGTGCCGACCACCAGCCCGGTGCGGGTGGCCGCGTTGCGCTGCAACCGTTGCAGCAGCGCCATCACTTCGTCGTCCACGGCGTCGACGACCACGAGCGACGTCCGCGCCCGGTCCGCCTCGGCGTCGGCGACCAGCTCCACCTCGGGGCGCTGTCGCAGCTGATGGACGACGCCGATCCGCAGGACGAGATCCTGGGCGTAGACGGCCACGGTCACCCGGTGCGGGCGGCCGGCGGGAGCGGGAGGGGTGACGGGGGCGGGGGCGGTCAGGCGCGGCGTGTTGGCAATCATGAGGGTTTCTTTCGCTGAGCCGGACAGGGGACAGGGTGAAGAGGTCTCCTGACGGAGGGCGGACGGGGGACGGGGGAGGGCCGCGGGAGCCCGCCGGGCGGCGGCCCGCGCCCCGCACCGGATGACATCAACGTGAGCCTCTGGAGTCGACGTTGACCGCCCGGGGCACGCCGACTGCCCGGGTGTTGCCCTCGCACCTCTCGTGACGGCCGCGACCCCGCCCTACCGTCGTGGCGTGACGCCATCTGCACCCTCTTCCGGTCCCGGAGCGCCCGGCCTCGACATCCCGGCCCTGACGGTGACGCCGGGCGGTACCGCCTCGACCAGCCTGACCGTCCGCAACGACAGCGACATCGTCGAGGCGTACACGCTGGAGGTCGTCGGCGACTGCGCCGCCTGGGCCACCGTGGAACCCGAGCGGATCTCGCTCTATCCCGGCACCTCCGAGACGGTGACCATCCGCCTGGCCCCGCCGCGCTCCCCCGAGGTTCGCGCGGGTGATGTGCCGCTGGGCGTACGGGTGCTGCCGGCCGAACACCCCGAGTCCGTGACGGTGCCCGAAACGACGGTGCACATCGAGGAGTTCCGCGAGCTGCGGACCGAGCTGGTCCCACGCCGCCGGCGCGGCTGGCTGCGGGCCCGCTACCGGGTGGCGGTGCGCAACGAGGGCAACTGCCCGGCCCGGGTGACCTTCACGCCGGAGCAGGCGGGAGAGGAACTGCGGTTCGGGTTCACCCCTGCCGAGCTGACGCTGGAGCCCGGCGAGTCGGCGGAGACCCGGCTGCGGGTGCGCACCGGCAAGCCGGTCTGGTTCGGCAGGCCCGTGGTCTGGCCGTTCACCGTGAGCGCCGCCGACGCCGAGGCGCCGGAGGGCGCCGGCGAGCAGGCCACGCCCCTCGTACGACCGCCCATGGAAGCCGAGTTCGTCCAGATCCCGGTCTTCCCGAAGTGGCTCCTGGCGGTGCTCGCGGCCCTGCTCGCGTTGCTGCTGGCCTGGTTCCTGCTGGTCCGCCCGGCGGTGCGGAGCGCGGCCAAGGAGGCCGCCGACGAGGTGGTCCAGCCGCGCCCCACGCCCGCCGGACAGCAGAACGGGCAGCCGCCGGGCACCGGTTCCGGGAAGGGCAAGGGCACCGGCTCGGGTTCCCGGCAGGGCGGCCAGGGCGCGAACGCGCCGGGGGACACCGGAGCCGACGGCGACGACGGTACGGGCGGAGGCCCCGGCACCGCGGCCGGCGGCGGCCAGCAGAGCTCGGCCACCATCGACCTGCCGACGGCCGGCGGAGAGACCAACACCGGCACCTATGTGGTGCCGGCAGGGAAGATCTTCGGTGTCACGGACATCGTTGTCGCGAACTTCCAGGGCGACGAGGGAGTGATGACCATCACCTTCGGCGACCGGAAGATCACCACCATCGCACTGGAGACCTTCCGCAACCAGGACTACCACTGGGTCACTCCCATCAAGATCCCCGAGAATGCCACCGTCACCGTGAAGGTGACCTGCGCGAAGCCGGGCACACCGGCCACCGGCCGTCAGGCGCAGCAGTGTCATGAGGTCCTGAACGTGAGTGGTGCGCTCAGCGACACCAGACGGTGACGCGACTCCCTCGAAACATCGTTCGCCTGGTGTGGCGCGAGGGGAAGGGGAGATTCCCACACCGACCGAAAACCGATATGACGCCGAATGTGAACGGATTGTTTCGTTCAAGCCTGTACGGTCTGGGAATGAAGGCTTCCGCACGGATGGAGCGGGGCTTCGGGGCGGGCGACGGCCGCGGATGAATGGCCTGTTCACTACTGGTGCGGCGGGGCGATGGGGCGCAACAGGGGGTGCCCCGCGACGTCACCGGCGTCGCGGGGCACCCGGGGAACTGCGGAGACCGACGCGTTACCGCGTCGGCTTGCGCAGCATCGCCATGAAGAACCGCGTCTTGCGCACCAGCACTTCCCGGATGCGCGGCAAGCCCGCGATCATGCCCTCGACGAAGTCGGAGCCGAACCGCTCCGCGAACTCCGCCCTCCTGTCGTAGCAGCCCAGGGCCAGGACGTTCATGGTCATCGCCAGGTTCGCCGACAGGTCCTTGAGCTCCAGCGTGTGGAATCCCGTCCGCGCGACCAGGTCGAAGAAGTCCGGAAGCGTCGGCGGGACATTGGCCGCGAAGACCGTCTCGAAGACCACCCTCTCGGACGGGGTCAGCCGGTCGGTGACGACCGACTCCAGGACCATGAGACCGGCACCCGGCTTGAGTACCCGCCACGCCTCGGCGAGTGCCTTGGCCCGGTCCATGTGACACAGGCTCTCGACGAACCACGCGCAGTCGAACGACTCGTCCTCGTACGGCAGCCGCATCGCGTCGGCGACCTCGAAGGTGAGCCGGCCGGCCGGCCCGTGCTCGTCCGCCAGACGGCGGGCCACGGCGATCTGTTCCTTGCTCACGGAGACGCCCGTGACCTCGACGTCCCGCTGCTGGACCAGCCGTAGGGCGGTGCGCCCCGTGCCGCAGCCGATGTCCAGGACACGTTGGCCCGGCTCGGGGTCGAGGGTGCGGATGAGGTAGTCGGTGTAGCGGTCCTGCGCCTCGGAGGACATGGCGGCAACGTCCATGCTCTGCGGGACGGGCGCGTCCGGCGGGAACCAGAGACCGCAGTGGACGCTCTCGCCGAGCGTCAGCCGGTATATCTCGCCGAACTTGTCGTACCAGTCGCCGACTTCGCCGGCCGTGACCTGGAGCTGGGAATCCTTCGCGTCGTGCGGCACGGTTCATCCTCCCGGGATCACTTCACGGACCGGGGAAGCGTCCAGCACCTCCGGAGCGGCGGACAAGGCCGCCTTTGGGGGTGGTCGGATCTTTCACGCCACGCCCGTATCACGCTGAAGGGGCGCTAGGCGCTCTCCTGGCGACCTTCGTGGGGCTGGTCGAGCTCTTGTTCACGCCGCTTCTGCTCGACACGCAATGACTCCACCTCGCGCGCGAGCCTGGAGAGGTTGCCGTCCTCGTCGCTCCCGTCGTAGGGATGGATCCCGAGGTCGAAGGCGTTCTCCTGGTGCTCGATGTCGTCTGCGGTCTTCTGCAGGTAGTAGCTCCTCTCGCGGTACTTGTAGTAGCCCGTGAACCCGGCCGCGGTGCCGACGGAGAAGCTGATGCCGACCGTGATCCACTTCCAGGGGGCCGGGGTGTCGGCAAAACTGGCTGACGCGGTCGTGGCGTAGGACCCGATGATGATGACTGCCTGGAAGGCGTTGTGGACCCTCCGGTAGCGGGTGCTCTGCCGCCGGTAGGCGTCGAGGCTGCTGGAAATGCCCTCCTTGTAGGCGTACTGCCGCTGATGGAGGGAGAGCCCCACCTCGGAGGCGTAGAGACGCCTCCGCTCCTCGGCCAGCTCCAGGTCCAGTTCCAGTCGCTGAACCGACCTTCTCTCGTTCTGCGGGCGGGAGCCTTCCCTGTCCAGAAGGAAGAGCAGGATGACGACCGAGACAGCGCACAAGGGACCGGCTATGACGTTGTAGGCCTTCATGTCCACCGATCGCCATGTCGCTGCGGTCAGAAGGAACATGGACAGGGCGCCGACGGCCGATACGACGGTGAAGAACCGGATGAGGCGAAGCTGGGACCTCCGCACCCGTATCGCCTCTTGGGCCTTCAGGACTGCTTCTTTGTACTCCAGCAGGCGCTCGGCCGGCCCTGGCTGTGTTGGCATGGCGGATTCCTGGTCGGTCAATATCCGGACGACGACGGCTCAGGTCGCCCCACAACGAAGCCCCTCTCCTGGCGGCAGGAGAGGGGCATGAGATCACTTCTTACGGCGCTTGCGGGGCGCGGGCACGATCGGCGCCTCGGTTTCGCGGGCGGCGGCGAAGAAGGGCGCCATCGCCTCTTCGTACTGCTTCAGCGACTCGGGCCCCAGGTCGACTTCGAGCCACTTGGGCACCTGGATTTCCTTGATTTCCGTCACCGGGGAACCGTCCTCGTCGAACTCCCCGGTCAGGTCTTCCATTTCCTCGGCCACCGTCACGGCGAACCTGACCGTGGTCAGATTGTCGGTCACCTCGGGGGCGAGGTCATCGAAATCGATTCGCTGGACGAAAATCGGCGTCGTGATCGTCTGACCACCGACCTCGATCGTCTTTACCCCTTCTTCCACGCCGGGCTGACCCTTGTGGGATTCGTCTACCTCAATGAATTTCGTGCCCATGAATGGCGCCTCTCTTTTTTGTTGGTGCGCGCGCAAAGTCTAGTGCAGCGTGGGTAGTTGACGCCAATTCAGAGAAGGGGTGGGTCTGTGATGTCGCCTACCGGCGAAGGGGCGAAAACGCGGTCGCGAAGTATGAATGCGATATGGGGTGTCTGGAGGCCAATGTCCGCTCCGGGGGGCATGCGCGATGCGTCTTCGCCGACTCGGGTGGAGCCTGCCTGCGCTGCTGTCGGCGAGGCCCATGGCCACCGGGCGGAGTCCGGGAGCGGGCGTGCTCTCTCTTCCGCCAGGGCTTGGGGTGGCTCGACGTCACGCCGGTGTAGTGAATACGCTGCAACTCGCGACGGTGGCTCGGCGGGGCCGCTGGGCGAATTTTGACTATATGGCCGGTATGTCCGAAACGAAGAAAGTCATCGGTGCGACTTCCAAGGCCTGGAGAAGTCCCAGGTCAGGCAGTCTGCTCCCTGCGCACGCGGGGATGGTCCCGGCGGCAAGCCCAACCGGCGGCAGCAGAACGGCTGCTCCCCGCGCACGCGGGGATGGTCCCTCCCAGCCGGCGAGGGCGGCTTCAAGCTCAGCCTGCTCCCCGCGCATGCGGGGATGGTCCCGACGGTGACGGGTGCCAGCCGGATTCGACGGCTGCTCCCCGCGCAAGCGGGAACGGCAATTCAATCGAACCCCGGTCAGCGGCGCCCATGGCGCAACACGGCTCAAACAGGTTCGGGTTGCGGTTCCCGTTGCTGTGCCGGCGCAGGCTTCTGCGTGTGTGTTTCCCACCGTTTCGTGATCCGTACGTAGCCGTAGATCACCGAGCCCATCGCCAGAAGGACCAGCGGTCCGAACACCCACGGATACTCGGCCATCTCCATCGGCAGAAAGCGGTACGCCGCCAGGAGCGCGGCGAAGACCGTCGCGCCGTACGTCACCAGCCGGATTCCCGATCGGTCCCAGCCGCGGTCGATCGAGCGCAGGGCCGTCTCGATCGTGAGTGCGAACACCACACCGGCGACGAGGTCCACGCCGTAGTGGTAACCGAATCCCAGCGTTGCGCTGAGCGTGGCAATCAGCCAGAACGCCCCCGCGAACCGCAGGATGCGTGGGCCCTTGCGGGAATGGATGAAGATCGCGGTGGCCCACGCCGTGTGCAGGCTCGGCATGCAGTTGCGAGGGGTGAGGTCGTCGTACGACACCGGATGCGGGACATGGACCGGAACCGGCGTGTGCGGCCACAGGTTGGCCACCGCCCACTGCACGCCGCCGGTGCCGGAGGCGCCCGGGCCGAAGGCGAAGACCGGTCCGACCACCGGGAAGATCATGTAGATGGCCGGCCCGAGGAGGCCGATCACCAGAAAGGTGCGCACCAGGTGATGGCGCGGGAAGCGGCGCTCGGCCGCCACGTTCCGCAGCTGGTACAGCGCGACGACGACCGCGGCCACCGCGAGCTGGGCGTAGACCACGTCGAGAAGATGCGTGCCGATCGGGCCGCCGGCCCTGAGCAGCCGGCCCATCACCCATGACGGGTTGCCCAGTGCGTGATCGGCCGTCGCCACGTACGGGTCCAGCACCGCCGGGCGGGTCTTCGCCGTGATGAGAAGCCAGGTGTCGCCGGTCTTGCGGCCGGCCACCAGCAGCAGGCCCAGCCCGACGCCCTTCAGCAGCAGCGCGCGCTCCCGGCCGGTTCGGCGCGTGACAGCGATGACCGCGCAGCCCAGCATCACCCACAGGGCGCCGTTGCCGAAGTAGTGGCCCTCGGGCACCTTGGCGTCGACCGCCCACCGCACCAGCACGAAAACGGCGTCGATGCCGATCGCCGCGCCGGCCGCGATGAACCGCTGGCGCCAGGTGAGCACCACCATCATCAGTGCCAGGCCGCCGTACAGCGGCCCCGGCTTGGGGGCGAATATGACCTCTCCCACCTGGGTGGTCATCGGCCCCGGTTCGCCGCAGTAGCGACGCGCGGCGATCTCCAGCGCGATGAGGAGCCCGAGGGCCGCCACACCCGCCGTGGCCCACAGGATCGCCCGTGGTCTGCGCCACGCGGCGAACTCGATTCTGCAGCTTGTTCGCGAAAACACCCGTCATACTATAGGCATCATTGTTTGACCGATTTGTCCACACATGCCGCCCGGCCCAGCGGCGCCCTCATCCGTTACCGGCGCCATGCCGACCGAAGCGACCGCTTATTCGTTTGCCGCCGGTCCGTCCGGGCGGATAAGAAGCCTGCATGCTGAGAGGTGGCAAGGTCGGGCTCAGGGCCCGGCACGAGGAGGACATCCCGGTCCTGCGGGCCGAGCTCTACGACGACGTGGTCAACTCCTCTCGGGCCGAAAGCGGTCCATGGCGGCCGATCACGCCCGGCTCGAAGGATCCGCGGCTCGTGGTGGACGACAAGCAGCAGGGGAGCGTCCAGTTCTCCGTGGTGGAGCTGGAGAGCGGCACGCTGGTCGGTACCGCGACGCTGTGGGGCATCGACAACCACAACCGGTCCGCGCACCTCGGGCTGGGGCTGCTGCCGTCCTGCCGCGGCAAGGGCTACGGCACCGATGTGGTCGCGGTGCTGTGCCACTACGGTTTCGGGTTCGCGTAGACCTTCCATCCCTGGACGACGTAGCTGTCCTGGTCGGTGGCGTACAGAG
>NZ_JBFAPH010000253.1:0-9083 GCF_040675635.1 Streptomyces sp. NPDC049577 | reverse complement strand
GCCCTAGGGCGTCGAAGTCGATGCCGGGGTTGAGCGGCAGCGCGCCGAGGTTCGCGGGCACCCGGCCGTGGCGCAGCACGAGCAGGGCCTTGAGCAGTCCCGCCATCCCCGAGGCCGGTTCCAGATGCCCCAGATGACTCTTCACCGACCCCACCGGCAGCGGCCGCCCGGGGGCGCGCCGGCTGCCCAGCGCCCGGCCCACCGCGCGGCACTCCACCGGGTCGCCCACGGGTGTGCCGGTGCCGTGCATCTCCAGGTAGACCAGCTCGTCCGCCGCGACCCCGGCCGTCGCGTACACCTCCCGCAGCAGCGCCTCCTGGGCCGCCGCGCTGGGCTGCGCCAGGCCGGGCGTGCGCCCGTCGGCGTTGACGCCGCTGCCCAGGATCACGGCGTGCACCCGGTCCCCGTCGCGCACGGCGGCGCTCAGCGGCTTCAGGACGAGCAGGCCGCCGCCCTCCGCACGCACATAGCCGTCGGCCTCGGCCGAGAACGGCCGGCAGCGGCCGGTGGGGGAGAGCATCGACGCCTTCGCGAAACCGATGAACTCGTAGGGGCTCAGCAGCACGTTGACGCCCGCCGCCAGCGCCAGGCCGCTGCGTCCGGTGCGCAGCGCCTCACAGGCGTGGTGCAGGGCGAACAGGGACGAGGAGCAGGCGGTGTCCACCGCCAGGCTGGGCCCGCGCAGATCCAGGAAGTGCGACACCCGGTTGGCGGTGTTGCAGCTCGCCCCGCCCGTCATGGTGTAGGCGTCGGCCGACCGGGGGTCGAGCCCCTGGAGGAAGGCGAAGGACTGGGTGGACGTCCCCACGTACACGGCGGCGTCCGAACCGGCGAGCGAGGCCGGCGCGATGCCCGCGTGGTCGAGGGCCTCGACCGCCATCTCCAGCAGCAGCCGCTGCTGGGGGTCCATGCTCCGGGCCTCGCGCGGCGAGACGCGGAAGTACCCGGCGTCGAAGCCGCGCACGTCCGGCAGGAAGCCGCCGGCCGCCGTGTACGCCTTGCCCGGGCGCCCCGGCTCGGGATCGACCCAGCGGGCCGCGTCGAACCGGTCGGCGGGCACCCGCCCGATCAGTTCACGGCCCTCGCACAGCGCGGACCACAGCCCGTCGAGGCTGCTGATACCGCCGGGGAGCCGGCACGCGGCACCGACGACGGCGACCGGTTCGGCGGCGGATTCGGCGGTGGATTCGCGGGAGGACACCACGGAAAGACTCCTCAGGGCCGGACGTCACGACTGTCACTCACCTGCTCCGATGCCCGCTCGTCCGGTGAAAGGCCCCAGGAACCATCCATGTGGGGGATGCCGTGTATGTCTCCCGGCCGTCACGGGAAGCGCCGCAAGCATGACCACCGCCCCGGAACACGCAACTTCCCACCCCCTCCCCGGCCGCCCCGCCCCCGGGTTCCTCGCCGTGCCGGTGCTGGGCCGCTCGCCCGCCGCCGACCCCTCCGCGTTCGTCGCGCCCACGGCCGTCCTGGTCGGCTCGGTACGGCTCGCGGCCCGGGCCAGCGTCTGGTACCACGCCGTGCTGCGCGCGGACGGCGACGACATCGTCCTCGGCGAGGAGAGCAACGTGCAGGACGGCGCCGTCCTCCACGCCGACCCCGGTTTCCCGGTGCGCGTCGGCGCCCGCGTCTCCATCGGCCACAACGCCACGCTCCACGGCTGCCGGCTGGCGGACGACGTGCTGGTCGGCATGGGGGCCGTCGTGCTCAACGGGGCGAGCGTCGGCCCGTACAGCATCGTGGCCGCGGGCACGGTCGTCCCCCAGGGCCGGCACGTCCCGCCGCACTCGCTCGTCGCGGGACCGCACGCGAGCGTCGTGCGCGAGGTTACCGAGGAGGACAAGGCCCTCATCGCGGCCCACAGCCGCAACTACCTCGGACTGCTCCGCCTGTACCGGGCCGCCGGCGGCCCCGGCGACGAAGGGACTCCCGGGTGAACGGCTCCCCCGCGCACGGCCGCGCACGGCCGCTGACCGCGCTCGCCGTCGTGTCCTGCGCGGTGTTCATGGCCATGCTCGACAACCTCGCCGTGAACAACGCCCTGCCCCGCGTCGGCGCCGAGATGGGGCTGGGTGTCAGCGGGCTGCAGTGGGTGGTCGCCGCCTACACCCTGACGTTCGCCGCGTGTCTGCTCTCCGGCAGCGTGCTCGGGGAACGGCTCGGGCAGCGGCGCGCCTTCGTCGCCGGGATGCTGGTCTTCTGCGCGGGCTCGGCCTGCAGCGCGCTCGCGCCGGACTGGGCCACCCTGGTGGCCGGCCGGGTCGTGCAGGGAATCGGCGCGGCCGTCCTGATGCCGGCGAGCATGGCGTTGCTGCGGCACGTCTTCGCCGATCCCGTCCGCCGCACCCGCGCCATGGGCGTGCGCGGGGGCGCCGCCGGGCTCGGCGTGGCGCTCGGGCCCACGATCGGCGGGCCGCTCGTCGACGCGTTCGGCTGGCGCAGCGTCATGTGGATCAACGTCCCGGTGGGCGTGGCCGTGGTGCTCCTCGCGCCGCGGGTCCTGCCGCGCGTGCCGCCGGCGCCGGCCCGCTGGGACCCCGCCGGCCAGGTCCTCGCCGTGACCGGCCTCGGCAGCCTGATCCACGCTCTGGTCCAGGGCCCCGTCGACGGCTGGACGGCACCCGCCGTCCTCGCCACGCTCGCCCTGGCGGCCCTCGCCCTGCCCGCCTTCGTCGTGGCCGAGTACCGCGCGCCCGCCCCCATGCTGGACGTCCGGCTGCTGCGCGAGCGGGTGCCGGCCGCCGCCTCGCTGGCCTGTTTCACCGCCGGCCTGGGACTGTTCGGCAGCGTCTTCTTCCTGACGCTGTACCTGCAGAACGTCCTCGGCTGGTCCGCGACGGGCGCCGGGCTGGTCTTCCTCACCTCCTCCGCCTTCATCGTCCTGGCCGCACCGGCGGCGGGCGCGCTCGCCGCCTGCCAAGGAGCCCGGCTGCCGCTCATGAGCGGCCTGCTGCTGTGCGCCGTCGCCCTGCTGGGACTGAGCCGGTACGACCGGTACGCCGCGTACGGCGGCTACGGCTGGCTGCTGCCGGTCCTCGGCGCCGGCGTCGGCCTGACCTTCGTCTCCGCCGTCATCGCCGCCGTGCAGCGCGCCTCGGCGAGCCGGACGGCCATGACGTCCGCCCTGATGGACACCCTGCGCGAACTCGGCGGGGTGGTCGGCGTCGCCGCCCTCGGCGCGATCCTCACCGGCCGGATGCGCCCGGCCCTCTACGAGCGGGCGACCGCGGCGGGAGTGCCGGACGGGCTCGCGCACGACCTGGCCGGGTCCGTCATCCGGCACGGTGCCGCCGCCGTCCTGGACACCCCCGCCGCCGGCCCCATGGCCGCGGCCGGGCGGGTCTGGGTGGAGGAGGCGTTCGTCGACGGCCTGCAACTGGCACTGCGCTGCGGGGCGCTCGTCCTGCTCGGGGCGGCCGCCGCCGTGGCGCTGCTGCTGCGCGGCGACCGCGCGGCCGCCGCCGAACCGTCCCTGCCGCCCGCTGCCGTCACGAGGCGCCCGTGAGCCCCGGCCCGGGGCACGCCCTGCTGCACGCCCTGTCCCTGGCCGGCTCCATGACCTGGGAGATCACCTGGGCGCTGATCCTGGGCTTCGCCCTGTCGGCCGTGGTCCAGGCCGTGGCGCGCACCGAGACCGTCGTCGGACTGCTCGGCGACGACCGGCCCCGCACGCTCGCACTGGCCGCCGGGCTGGGCGCGGCCTCCTCGTCGTGCTCCTATGCCGCCGTGGCGCTGGCGCGCTCGCTCTTCCTCAGGGGCGCCGGCTTCACGGCGGCGATGGCCTTCGAGATCGCCTCCACGAATCTGGTGGTGGAACTGGGCGTGCTGCTGGCGCTGCTGATGGGCTGGCAGTTCACCGCCGCCGAGTTCACCGGCGGGGCGCTGATGATCGCGGTGCTCGCGGTGCTCTTCCGGCTCTTCCTGAGCGAGCGCCTGCTGCGCACGGCCCGGGAGCAGGCCGAGCGGGGGCTGACCGGCTCGATGGAGGGCCACGCGGCGATGAACATGTCCGTACGGCGCGGCGGCTCGCTCGCGCGCCGGCTGTTCTCGGCCGAGGGCTTCACCGCCGTCGCCCACGTCTTCGTCATGGAGTGGGCCGCCATCCTGCGCGACCTGGCGGCCGGGCTGCTGATCGCCGGCGCTGTCGCCGCGTGGGTGCCCGACTCCTTCTGGCAGTCCTTCTTCTTCGAGGGCAACCCGGTGGCCGCCCGGCTGTGGGGGCCGCTCGTCGGCCCCGTCGTGGCGATCGCCTCCTTCGTCTGCTCCATCGGCAACGTGCCGCTGGCCGCGGTGCTCTGGAAGGGCGGCATCAGCTTCGGCGGCGTCGTGGCGTTCCTCTTCGCCGATCTGCTGATCCCGCCCATCCTCGGCATCTACCGGAAGTACTACGGCGGCCGGACGGCGCTCTTCCTGCTGGGCACCTTCTACGCCGCGACGGTGGCGGCGGGCTACGCGGTGGAGTTCCTGTTCGGCGCGCTGGGCCTGGTGCCGGAGCGCGGGGGAGCGGACGTGCCGATGGGCGGTGTGCGGTGGAACTACACGACCGTCCTCAACCTGGTGTTCCTGACGGGAGCGGGGGTGCTGCTGGTGCGGTTCTTCCGCACGGGCGGGGCACGGATGCTGCGGATGATGGGCGGTTAGCGGCTGTCGGGCGCATCGTCACCGGGCAGCCGCGGTCCGGCGGAACGCGCGGTCACCGCCACCGGCACGTCCGTCATGATCCGCCGGACAGGCCCGGCCGCTGCCCGAAGTGGACCGTCTTCGCGGTCAGCAGGAAGAGGTCCGTGCGCCGGTCGACGCCCTCCGGGGCGTCCGGGTCCAGCAGCCGGTCCAGGGTCGTCAGGTCCTCGGCGTCGAGCAGCTCGCCGAGGACCGTGCGGTACCGCTCCAGCTGCCGCCGCACCGAGGCCCGGGGCCCGTCGGGCAGCGGAGCGGGGTGGTCGACGAGGAAGGTCCTGCTCCGCACCTCGGTGAGTCCCGCGGTCCGCAGCATCCCGGGCCAGTCCTCGACGACCGCCACCGACCCCGGCAGCTCGGCGCGCATCCGGTTGAACCGGTCCGCCTGCACCGCGTCCAGCCGGTCCTGCAGCCCGGGACGGCCGAAGCCCAGGTCGCGCGGCAGCCAGCGGGGCGGCAGTCCGCCCTCGACGATCGCCAGCACACCGCCGGGCGCGAGCAGCCCGGCCAGCCGGTGCAGCGCGTCCTGCTGGTCGCCGACGTGGTGCACGACCTGCCCGGACCACACCAGGTCCGCCGGCCCGGCCTCCGCCGCGAGGTCCGCGAGCCCCTCGGGGAAGCCGGCCACCCGGGTCCGCAGCCGCACGCCCAGCCGCCCGGCCCGCGCCTCGGCGCGGGCCAGCAGCTCCGGCGACCCGTCCACCGCGACGACCTCGGCGTCCGGGAACACCGCCGCCAGCCGGCAGGCGGTGACCCCGGGCCCGCTGCCGATGTCCATCACCCGACGGGGCGTCAGGTGCTCCAGCTCCCGCAGGGCCTGCCGCACATAGGGGCTGTGCGTCTCGCCCTCGAGCTCCAGCAGGTCGGCCATCGCGGCCCAGTCGAAGTCGTTCATGGGCCGACCATGCGCCCGCGCCGGGGCGGTGGGCAAAGGTTGTTGCCGTTCCGGCAAAAACCTCCTGCAATGGGGCCATGGAAGACGTACTCGCCGCCGTCGGCCCGCGGCTCAGACGCATCCGCCGGCAGCGCGGCTGCACCCTCGCCGCGCTGTCGGCGGCCACCGGGATCTCGGTCAGTACGCTGTCCCGCCTGGAGACCGGGCAGCGCCGGCCGAGCCTGGAACTGCTGCTGCCCATCGTCCAGGCCCACCAGGTGCCCCTGGACGAGCTGGTCGGCGCGCCACCGGCCGGCGACCCGCGCGTACGGCTCAAGCCCGTCGAGCGCGGGGACACCACGGTGGTGCCGCTGACGCGGCAGCCCGGCGGACTCCAGGCGTTCAAAATGGTCATCCCCACCGGCCGCAGCACCCCTGAACCCCGCACGCACGAGGGGTACGAGTGGCTGTACGTACTCAGCGGGACGCTGCGGCTGACGCTCGCCGACCACGACATCACGCTCGCGCCGGGCGAGGCCGCCGAGTTCGACACCCGGTTGCCGCACTGGTTCGGCAGCACGGGACAGACCCCGGTGGAGATCCTCAGCCTGTTCGGACCGCAGGGCGAACGCATGCACGTCCGCGCGCGGCCGCGCGCCCGGGGCACCCGGAGCTGACGGATTCGTAACCGTTTGACATGGAATCTCCGGGAGGGCGGCCACCATGTCTGGTAAATCGCCGGTCAATCCATCGCCAAGCCGTCGCCAATCGCCTCCCACAAGGAGAAGCCACCCCCATGAGCCGCGTCGACTCAGCGCCACCCCCGATGCCCCACGCGCCCCGCCCGTCCTCGCTCGGTGTCGTCGGAGCGGGCGGTGCCGCCACCGCCCTCCTGCACGCCCTCGCCGAACAGGCGGAACGCACAGCGCACCCGGACACCGCCGACGGCCGGTTACCCCGGCACATCGTCGTCTTCGAGCGGTCCGGCATCCCCGGCCCGGGCGCCGTCTACCAGGAGGACCTGGACAGCGCCCGCATCAACCGCGAGGCGGACCACATGTCGGTCTCCTCCACCGACCTGCGGCACTTCGCCACCTGGCGGCTGGAGAACGGGACGGACGGCGACCCCTTCCCGGGACGCGGGGTCTTCGGCGGCTATCTGCGGGAACGGTTCGCCACGGCCGTACGGCGCCTGCGGGCCCTCGGCACCGCCGTCGACCTCGTCCACGACGAGGTCGTCAACCTGCTGCCCACCGAACCGATCCGGCTGATCACACGCTCCCGGCGCGACTGGACCGTCGACGAACTCGTGCTCGCCATGGGCAACCCGCCGCAGCCCGACCTCTACCACCTGCACGGCGCCCCGGACTACCACCGCGAGCCCTTCCCGCTCACCCGGCTGCTGGCCGCCGTGCCGTCCGGCGCCTCCGTCGCCGTGCTCGGCACCGGCCTGGCCGCCGTCGACATCGCCATCGCGCTGAGCGGCTCCGGCCACCGCGGACCGGTGCACCTGCTCTCGCGCACCGGCATGCTGCCGCGCGTGCGCGCCGCCCTGCCGCCCGTACGGCTCACCCACTTCACCCCCGAGCGACTGGTGCAGCGCGCCGCCGGACGCCCCGGCCTGGACCTGCGCGACCTGGCCGAGCTGCTGCAACGCGACGCCGGGCCCCACCTGCCGCCCCTGGCCGGCATCCTGCGCCGGGCCCGCCGCGCCGGCGCCGCCGACGAGGTGCTGCGCGCCCAGCTCGCGGGGGAGCAGCAGGACATCGCGGCCTGGCAGCAGGTGCTGGCCGCCACCAACCCCGCCGTCGAGCACGCCTGGCGGCTGCTCCGCCCCGACGCCCGGAACCTGCTGTTCCAGCGCTACCACCGGCCGCTGACCAATCTGCGCAACCCCATGCCGCCGGTCAACGCCCGGCTGCTGCTGGACCTCATGGACGCCGGCGCGCTGCACGTCCGCGGCGGCCTGCTGCACGTCGGGGCCTATGCCAACGGCCCCTTCTACACCGTGCTCGCCGCTGACCGCCCGGCCCCGGACGTCCAGGAGTTCGACGTCGTCATCAGCGCCGTCGGCCCCGACCCCGGCGTCGGCGGACTGCGCGCCATGCCGCTGACCGCCTCGCTGGTCAACCAGGGACTGGCCCGCCCGCACCGCTACGGCGGCCTCACCGTCACTCCCGACCAGGCACTGGTCGGTGCCGACGGCAGGAGCGACCCGCGGATCCGCATCATCGGCAACCTGACAGCCGGCACCTTCTACTACACGAGCTCCATGGAGATGGTGGCCCGCCAGGCCGAGCGCCTCGCCGGCCTGCTGCGCATCCCGCCGGCGGACCGGCACTCCGCCGCTCCCCTGGAGGTGGCGGCGTGAGGCCCGCGCCCCCGGCCAAGGTCCTGACCGGCGTGCTCGTCGCCCTGGTCTGTCTGCCGCAGCTGGCGGTCGGCCTGTACGTGCCCGCCCTGCCCCGCATGGCCCACGACCTCGGCTCGGGCGAGGCGGCGGTCCAGCAGACGATGGTGGCCTACATGGCCGGCTACGCGCTGAGCATGCTGCTGGCCGGCCTGCTCGCCGACCGCTTCGGGCGGCGCCCGGTCCTGCTGGCCGGACTCGCCCTCTATGCCGTCGTCACGGCGGGGTCCATCGTGGCCGGCAGCGTCTGGCAGCTGGACGTGCTGCGCTTCTTCCAGGCGTTCGGCGGCTGCGCCGGGACCGTGGTGGCCCGGCTGATCGTCAAGGACGTCCTCGCGCCGGAGCGGCGGGTCGCGGCGCTGACGTACCTGTCCACCGGGCTGGCGGTCACCCCCGCCGTCGCCCCGGTGATCGGCGGACTGCTGGTCTCCCACGGATCGTGGCGGGCCGCCTTCGCCGTGATGCTCGTCTCGGGGCTCGCGGTCCTGGCCGCCGTGGCCCGGGCCGTGCCCGAGACCCTTGCTCCCGGCGCGGCCGTACGGCTGTCCGCGGCCCAGGTGCGCCGCGGCTACGCGGACGCCCTGCGCAACCCGGGCTTCCGCTCGGCGGCCATCGCCATCAGCCTCGCCTGGTGCGGCTACTCGGTCTTCACCATGCTCTCCTCCCTCCTGCTCCAGGGGCGGCTCGGGATGAGCCCCGTCGGCTTCGCGGCGGCCTACGGCTGCGTGGTGCTCGGCTACGTCGCCGGCAGCACCGCCGCCCGCCGGCTGGCGGGCCGCCGGTCCGCGCAGGCCATGACCCGGGGCGCGGGGCTGTGCGCCGGCGCGGCCGCGACCGTCCTGGTCGTGCTGGCCCTCTGCCTCCCCATGAGCCCGGCCGCGTTCACGGCGGGGATGGCCCTGGTCATGCTGGGGGTCGGCGCGGTCTTCCCGACCGCCCAGGCCGGCTCCCTGGAGGCGGTGAACGCCAACGCCGGACTGGCCTCCGGGCTCTTCTTCGCCACCCAGATGGCCGCCGGGGCGGTGTACGGGCAGCTGGCCTCGCTCGTCGACGTACGGACGCTCGCCATGCTCGACCTGGAGCCGGCCGAGGTGCTCACCGAGCTGGACCAGATCG
>NZ_JBFAPH010000252.1:0-9131 GCF_040675635.1 Streptomyces sp. NPDC049577 | reverse complement strand
GACGTGACCGCGCTCAGGGCTCCGGCGAGGACGAGGACGGTCGCGGGCAGGGCGCGGCGCAGCAGCGACAGGACGGCGACGACCACGCCGACGGCGGTGGTGCGGAGCCAGCCGTGGCGGGCGAGGGCCTCCGGAGCCGCCGCGAGCAGGCCGAGCGTGCCGGCCAGCGCGCACTCCCCGGCCGCGCGGGCGCGGGACCACCCGCCGGGGCCGGCCGGTCGTCGCCACAGGTCACGGGCCCACGATGTCGCATCCACCCCCGCACCATAGGCATGCGCGGGCGCCGGAGGCGTTCACCGAAGGTCGTGCCGCCGGCCGACGAAAGTCGCCCCTGGGGGGCCGGGGCGCCCCCGCTCACATCCGGGGATGGGCCTGGAGGTGGGTGACCTCCTCGATCTCCGTACCGGCCTTCCTCATGAGCTCCCGGGCCAGTTCGTTCAGGGCCCGGGCCGCGGCCACCTCCTCACCGACCCGCAGCTGCTCGGGGTCGTCGGGGTGCCGGGTGGCGTGGCCCTTGGCGCGCATCTCGGTGCCGTCCGGGAGCCTCAGCATGACGGCGGCGCGCGTCCTCTTGTCGACTTCCTGGAACTCGACCTCGACGTGCCAGCCCACGATGGTCTGCATGACGTCCACCTCCTGCCGTACTACTCCTCCAGCGTGCATCAGCCCGGGCGAATGCGACACCGGTACCGTCGCCCCTCCCGCCGCTCCCGGACGAAGGACGCCGCCATGACCGCCCACTCCCCCGCCGAGCACACCGAGCAGGCCGAGCCGGGCCTCTGGTCCGCCGTGCGCGCCTCCGTCGCCTGGCTCGACGCGCACAACGGCACCGGTGACCACGAGACCGCCATGCGGCTGATGAAGCTCGCCGAGGAGGCCGGCGAGGTGATGGCCGCCTACATCGGCATGACCGGCCAGAACCCGCGCAAGGGCGTCACCCACACCCGCGACGACGTGGCGGCCGAGCTGTGCGACGTCATCATCACCGCGGCCACCGCGCTGCACCGTTTCACCGACGACCCCGCCGCGACGCTCGACCACCACGCCGAGCGCGTCGCACGCCGCATCGCGCGCCGCCCTCACCCGTTCCGGTGATTGCGGGGCGGTCCCGGGCTCCCGACCCTGCCCTCAGGAGGTCCTATGACCGCACCGCCGTCCGGGACGGGCCCGCCCGGAGCAGCCGTCACCACCCAGCACAACGACAACCGGCGCACGGGCGCCCAGCTCTGCGAGGTGCTGCTGCGCCCGGACACGGTCGGTCCCGGCACATTCGGCAGGCTCTTCTCCCGCGCCGTCGACGGGCACCTCTACGCCCAGCCGCTGTACCTGCCCCGCGTCGCCGTGCCGGGCGCGGGCATCCGTGACCTGGTGTGCGTGGCGACGATGCACAACAGCGTCTACGCGTTCGACGCGCACGATCCGGACGCCGGGGATCCGCTGTGGCACGTCTCGCTGGGCCCGTCCGTCCCACTGCCCGATCCGAACATCGGTCCGCGGCACTACCGGGACATCGCGGTCGAGGTCGGCGTGGTCAGCACGCCGGTCGTCGACCTCGCGCGCGGTCTGCTGTACGCCGTGGCGTTCACCAAGGACCCGGACGGCTACCACCACACGCTGCACGCCCTCGACCTGGGCACCGGCCGGGAGGCCCTCGGCGGTCCGGTGCGCATCGCGGCGACCGTGCCGGGCGGCGGCGACGGCAGCGTCGGCGGCCGGATCACCTTCGCCGGCAACCGGCAGCTCCAGCGCGCCGCGCTGACCCTGGCCAACGACCGGGTGTACGCGGCGTTCGCGTCCTACGGCGACCAAGGCCCCTACCACGGCTGGGTGTTCGGCTTCGACGCCGGCACCCTGCGGCCGGCCGGTGTGTACGTCACCACGCCGGACACGGGCCTGGGCGGCGTGTGGCAGGCCGGGCAGGGGCTCGCCGTCGACGAGCACGGCTTCCTGTACTGCATGACGGGCAACGGAGGTTTCCGCACGGACGGATCGAACCTGGGCGACAGCATCGTCAAGCTCACCCCCGGGCTGACGGTGGCCGACTGGTTCTCCCCGTTCGACAACGCGGCCCTGGACGCCGCCGACGCGGACCTGGGGTCGGCCGGTCCCCTGCTGCCGCCCGGCACCGGACTGCTCGTGGGCGGCGGGAAGGCCGGCAAGTTCTATCTGCTGGACACCCGGGACATGGGCCGCTTCCAGGAGGGCTCCGACAGCCAGATCGTGCAGAGCTTCTACGTCGTACCGCCGGACGGCGAGCGGCACCACATCCACGGCGGGCCGGTGCACTGGGACTTCCCCGGCGGACCGTGGGTCTACATCTGGCCCGAGAACGCCGCCCTGCGCGCCTACCGGTTCACGGGCGGACGGCTGGTGACGGACCCCGTGTCGCTGAGCACGACGACGGATCCCGTGGGCGTGCCGGGCGGGTCGCCGGGCATGCCGGGCGGGTTCCTGTCCCTCTCCGCCGACGGCGCCGACCCCGCGAGCGGTCTGCTGTGGGCCTCCCACCCGTACAAGGACGACGCGAACCAGGCGGTGGTGCAGGGCGTGCTGCGGGTCTACGAGGCGCGCGACCTGACCCGGGAGGTGTGGAACAGCAGGATGAACGCCGGCCGGGACGACGTCGGCCTGTTCGCCAAGTTCGCGCCGCCGACGGTGGCCGGCGGCAAGGTCTACCTGGGCACCTTTTCCGGCCTGCTCCATGGGTACGGGCTGCTCGGCCCGGCGTCCTCCCGTCCCGGTCCGTGACGGGCCGTTACGGCCCATGACGATGCGGTTGCGGGTGGCATCGGCCGGGCGGGATGCGGCGCGGCGTGGCAGGCTGGATTGCGTGCGTTCCCGGCGCGGTGCCGTTCGTGCGCCGCGCACGCCTCTCAAGGGATGACTGCCATGACACGCGAGAGCGACGTCATCAAGGAACTCGAGATCGACCACCGGGCGATCGAGGAACTGTTCGCCCAGATGCATCGCACCCGCATCGAGGACCCCGCCCGCGAGACGCTGCTGGCCGGGGTCGCCGACGAGCTCGTCCGGCATTCGGCGGTCGAGCGCCGGTACCTCTACCCGGCCCTGCGCGAGCACCTCGCCGAGGGTGACGCGACGGCCGCCCGGGAGATCCGCGACCAGTCGCGGCTGGTGGACATGCTCTCGGGTCTGGAGTCCTGCACCGTGACCCGGCCCGGTTTCGACGCCCGGGTCCGCTCGCTCGAGCGCGAGGTGTCGCAGCACATCTCGCACGAGGAGCACATGCTCTTTCCCCGGTTGCGGCAGGCGTGCCCGCCGGAGACGCTCGACCGGCTGGGCGACGAGGTCCGCGGGGCCCGCGCGCAGGTCGGCAGCGCGGGCTGAGCTCACCGCTCCCGCGGCCGCGCCTCCGCGCGCAGGGACCCGGCGAGCAGCAGGAACCACACGCCCACGAGCACCAGATGGGTGCGCTGCGGTACGCCGTGCCAGCCCGGCCGGCCGAAGAGCGGACCGACCGTGGCGAGGGCGGCGGCCAGGGCCGCGGCGAGGGTCCGGGGCCCCCAGCGGGCGATCGGCGCAAGCCGGGGCCGGTCGGTGCGCGCGGCGACCACGAGGAAGAACATCGAGCCGAACAGGGCCGCGTGCACCAGGGCGCTGGTGGTGGTGTGCCATGGATTGACGGCCTCGCACGGGTGTTCCACCGAGGGTGCGCAGTGCATCGGCACGACGACGTCGGCCACCGAGGAGATGCCGAAGGCGATCAGGGACCACCGGCCGGCCCTGGCCCAGCGTCCCGCCGTCAGGGGGCGGGCGAGCAGCGCGGCCGTCACGACCAGGGCGGCGGCGGCCACCTCGATCCAGCCGAAGAGCACGTGGAAGGGCTGGTCGGCGGCGTAGAGCTCGCTGACGTAGGAGTGCCGGGCGTCGAGCCCCGTGGGCAGCAGGAACTCCAGCACCCAGTCGTTGTAGACGACGGCCGCGGCGGCCAGCAGCACGGGGACCCAGGCGGCCGCCCGGCCGCCGCCGGGCCGGTCCGCGCCCAGGTCCGGGCCCCGGTCCGGCCGGCGGCTCCCGGACGCGGGGGCGGCGGCGCCGTGCGGCCGGCCGGGGCCGGCGGCGATCTGCCGGGAGGGCGGAGTGCTCATCGGCGTGCTCAACGCGCGTCCGGCGCGGACGCGGCCCGGTCCGGCGGGCCGTAGGCCGGCCCGGGCGAGGTGGGCGGGACGGTCGTGGTCTGGGGCGTCGTGCGCTGCGGCGCGGAGGGTTTGGGCGGGGGCGGCGGCGCCTGGGAGGGGCCGTGGGTGGGGGCGGGTCCGGTCGGCGTGGCGCCCTTGGTCGGGGCGGGGGTCATCCCGCCGCCGGGCGCGGACACCGAGCGGTCGCTGTCGCCGTCGCCGCCGACGGGCCGCTCGAACCACTCGCCGGTGGCGGGGTCGTAGACGATGAAGCTCTCCATGACGGAGTCGGCGGGGTCGACCACGATCACGTCGGACGGCTTGTAGGCGTCCCAGCTCTGTCCCTTGGCCTTCGGCGTGCCGTTGGCGGCGACCGGGGGGCCGAGCGGGTTGCCGCAGGCGCAGCGCACGCGGGGCACGCCGCGGTCGTCCACCAGGACGGCCGTGCCGGCCTGGAGGACGGCCTGGTAGCTGGTGACGGAGCCGTCCTTGTAGCCGTGGTTGGTGACGCGGGTGTCGGCGCGCAGCTGGAGGGACGTCAGGCCGTGCAGATAGGCCGTCAGGTTCCCGGGGTCCACGCCGGCCGCGCCGGCGAAGGCGCGGGCCTTGCCCTGGTCCTGGCCGAGGTAGGAGATCTGGCGGTCGACGTCGCAGCTGGCGACGTTGCGGGTGCCCCCGTACAGGCCGGGCGTGTTGCCCTGGACGGTGCGTTTGCCGTCGGCGGGGACGCTGGGTTTCGTGGCCGCGCCGTAGCCGGACTCCTTGACCGTCGAGCGGGTGAAGGGGTCGTCCCCGGCGGCCGCGGCGGGCTGGAGGGTGACCTCGCCGGGGCCGCCGCCCTGGCGCAGGAGGACGACGGCGACCACGGCGGCCACCACGACCAGGCCGGTGATGACGGCGGTCCGCGGTCGCCACCAGGAGGGCCGGTGGCGGCCGGGCCCGCCGCCGGGCGGGCCACCGGTGGGCGGCGCGGGCGGGCCCTCCGGGGGCTCCTGCGGCCCGGAGGGGCCGGGCGTGCCCCCGGGGCCCTCGGGGCGGCCGGCCGAGGGGCCGGGCCAGTCGGGCCGGGTGGGTTCGGATGGCTCCGACGGGCCGGGGCCCCGGCCGGACAGCGGCCCGGAGGGTGGCCCGGACGGGGGCTCCGCGGGGCGGTTTCCTGACGGCGGCTCGGACGACACGGCCCTTCTCCTACGCTGGAGGCGTTCCCTGCCGGCCGCCGATCGCCGACCGCTGGTCCGTTGACCCGCGACCGCAGGACTGATCCCTTTTCACCGCCCCCGCGCTCATTGTGTGTCGCAAACCGGCGCGGCCCGCAAGCGGGGACCCGCGACCGGTGGTTCGCCCGGGCCGCCATTCCCCCGGGCGCGCTCGCGGACGGGTGGTCCGGCCTCCCCGGGCTTAGGTTGGCGGCACGGCGGCATCCCCGCCCGTCCAGCGCAGCCGAGTTCGGAGACAGTGTGAGCCAGCCGACCGGGCATCCGCCGGGCCCCCGCGGCCGGGCCGCGCCGGGTGCCGTGCCGCGGGAGGTGCGGGCCTGGGGCGACGCCCTGGCGACCGTGGCCGCCGCGCTGGCCGCGATGTTCGCCGTCGCAACGCTGGGGCTGTGGGCCGCGGGTGCGGCCGATCTGCCGGACGGGGCCTTCCCGGCCGTCGTCGCGGCCACCGTCGTCACGGCCGTCGGAGGTTCGGTGGAACTCTCCGGCGGGGCGGGATTCCTGGGCCGTACGGGTGCGGCGCTGGCGGTCGTCCCGCTGTCGGTGACGCTGGCCGGGGCCCTGGTGGCCGCCCTGCTCTTCCTGTTGCCGATGCGTCACCGGGCGGTGGCCGGCGGTCCGGAGCTGCTCGGGCGCGTCGCCCGTACGGCCGTGCTGTGGCTGCTCGGGCTGCTCGCCGTCGCGCTCGGCGCGCGGCACACGTTCCGCATCGAGGTGGGCGAGGAGATCGTCGACGACATCGGCGAGGCACTGGGCGTGACCCCGACCGTCGGCTTCCGGGCCGACGTGGGTCCCACGCTGGGCTTCGGCCTGCTGTGGCTGCTCGTCCTGCTCGTGGTGGCGCTGGCGGTCTCGCGCCGGACGCCGCTGCCGTCGCGGCTGCTGCGCTTCCAGGACGCGGTGCGGCCCGCCGCGTTCGCGATGCTGGTGGTGCTGCTGGGGTATGTGCTGCTCGGACTGGTGATCGGTCTGGTCGTCGCCGGGGTCCGGGGGCATCCGGCACAGACAGCCGCCCTGCTGCTGCTCGGTCTGCCCAATCTGGCCTGGATGGCCTTCGGGGTGGGGCTGGGCGGTGCGTGGGACGGGCAGGTGCCGCGCGAGATCGGGCTGCCCGTGCCGGAGGCGCTGGCCGCGGTCCTGCGCGGGAACGGCCACGGGCCCGCGACGGTGGACCTGGCCGCGCTCTCGGAGCAGGACGGGCGGGCCTGGCTGCTGGCGCTGGTCGCCGGCCTGGCGCTGCTGGCCGCCGGATTCCTCACGGCCGTGCGCTCGCCCGCCGGCACCCCGCCGTGGCGGCACGCGCTGCGGCTCGCCGTGGCACTGGCGGTGACGCTCCTGGTGATCGGACTGCTCACGCACGTCTCGGCCCGGTACGGGCTGTCCCTGCTCGGCATCGGCGACCTGGGCGGCTTCGGGGGGCGGGTGACGCTGCGGGCGCATCTGTGGCTCCTGGTGGGCCTGGGGGTGCTGTGGGGGTTCCTCGCGGGTTTCGCCGGGGAGCTGGCCGCCCGGCCGGTGCGGCGACGGGGGCAGGCGGGGGCCGGCGGTACGAGATGAGCGGAAGGGTCCCATGCGCGCGACATTGATCTACGGTGCGGGTGACATCAGGGTGGAGGACGTGCCCGATCCGCGGGTGCGGGAGGCGACGGACGCCGTGGTGCGTGTGGTGCGCGCGTGCATCTGCGGCAGCGATCTGTGGCCCTACGGGTCGAGACCGGCCACGGAGCAGGGCGATCGCATCGGTCACGAGTTCCTCGGCGTCGTGGAGGACACCGGTGCGGAGGTCTCCGGTCTGAGGCGCGGCGACCTCGTGGTCGCGCCGTTCGCCTACGCGGACAACACGTGCGCCTACTGCGCCGACGGGCTGCACACCTCCTGCCCGAACGGCGGTTACTGGGGCCAGAACGGCGTGGACGGGGGACAGGGCGAGGCCGTGCGGGTGCCGTGGGCACAGGGCACGCTGGTGAAGCTGCCGGTCGGCGAGGACTCACCGCTCCTGCCGTCCCTGCTCACCCTGTCGGACGTGTTCTGCACCGGCCACCACTGCGCGGTGAAGGCCGGCGTCGGCCCCCGCACGACGGTGACGGTCGTCGGCGACGGGGCTGTCGGCCTCTCCGCGGTCCTGGCCTCCGCCCGGCTCGGCGCCGAACGGATCGTGCTCATGGGCCGGCACGCGGACCGCACGTCCCTGGGCCGCGACTTCGGCGCCACCGACGTGGTCCCCGAGCGCGGCGAGGAGGGCGTCGCCCGCGTACGGGAACTGACGGGCGGCGAGGGCACCCACACGGTGCTGGAGTGCGTCGGCACGGAGACGGCCCTGGAGACGGCCCTGGGCGTGGTGCGCGACGGCGGCACGGTGAGCAGGGTGGGCGTGCCGCAGTACGAGGAGGGCCCGGTCGGCTACGGGATGTTCAGCCGCAACGTCACCCTGACCGGCGGCGTGGCCCCGGCCCGCGCGTACATCGAGGAACTCCTGCCCGACGTCCTGGAGGGAAGGATCGAGCCCGGCCGCGTCTTCGACCGTACGGTCGGCCTGGAGGGCGTACCCGACGGCTACCGCGCGATGGCGGCCCGCGAGGCGCTGAAGGTCCTCGTACGGCCGTGACGATCACGCCGCCCGAGCAGGCGCAGTAGCCGGCGACGACCGCCGCGCGGACGGGACGGGCGCGGCCCCAGGCGTCAGTGCGGGCCGGCCGGGGGGAAGACCGGTGCCGCCCAGGCCGGCGGTGGTGGCGGGGGCTCCGGGCGGGACGGGGGCGCTTGGCGGTCGACGCGGGTCGGCTCGTGGTCCCGCCGGTCCCGGGTGCGGGTCTCCGCCGTCGCGGCGTGCCGCAGCGTGGCGACGAAGCGCATGCAGCTGTCGTAGCGGTCGTCCGGGGCCTTGGCCAGTGCCGTGGCGAAGACGTCCTCGGCGCCCGGCGGCAGGCCGGAGCGGCGTTCGGAGAGACGCGGCGGCGGGTCGTACTGGTGCGCCCACAGCAGGGCCATGTCGTCGTCGCGCTGGAACGGCGGGGCGCCCGTCAGCATCTCGAAGACCACGCAGGCCAGGCTGTAGACGTCACAGCGGCCGTCGACCGGCTTTCCGGCGATCTGCTCGGGTGCGACGTAGTCGAGGGTGCCGACGAACTGGCCGACGCTCGTGAAGCCGGTCAGCGACAGGGACTTCTTCGTCAGGCCGAAGTCCGTGAGGTACACGTGCTCGGGGTGGTCGGGGTCGGTGCCCTCCGCGACGAGGATGTTGCCGGGCTTCACGTCCCGGTGGACCAGGTCGTGCGCGTGGGCGGCGTCCAGCGCGGAGGCGACCTGGCCGGCGATGCGGCAGGCGGTGTCGAACGGCAGGGGGCCCTCGCGGTCGAGCAGGGCGCGCAGGTCCTGGCCCGGGACGTAGCGCATGGCGATGTAGAGGACGCCCTCGACCTCTCCGGCCTCGAACACCGGGACGATGTGCGGGTGGTCGATGGCCGCGGCCACGCGTGACTCGTGCGCGAAGCGCCGCCGGAAGGTGTCGTTGCGGGCGAGCTCCGGGGCGAGCAGCTTGAGCGCGACCGTGCGGTCCAGGCGCAGGTCGCGGGCGCGGTAGACGACGGCCATGCCGCCGCGCCCGAGTTCGCTCTCCACGCGGTACGCGGCGATCTGCCGGCCGATCGTGGCGGACGGTCCGCCGAAGCGGGCGTCCGGGTCGGGCCGGTGGGCGGCGGGGGCCATCAGGACTCACCGGGCCCGCCGGCGGGCCGGTCGTCGAGACGGGTCGCGTCGGCGGGGGGGGGCGCGGGCGGCC
>NZ_JBFAPH010000251.1:0-9166 GCF_040675635.1 Streptomyces sp. NPDC049577 | reverse complement strand
CGACGACGCCCTTGCCGAGGGCCTTCTCCAGGACGGGCAGCGCCTCGTGGCGGACGCGGGAGCGGGTGTAGGCGGGGTCGGAGTTGTGCGGGTCGCCGCGCTGGTCATCGGCGTCCTCGGCCAGGTGCACGTGGCCTGCGGGTCACCCGGGCGCGGCGACGGCTCGCAGGCCCTCCAGAACGCCGGCGGCCTGATCGGCTGGGCGGCCTCCAAGCCCCTGGTCTACACGGTCGGCGATGTACTGGCCGTGCCGCTGCTGGTGCTGCTCACCGTCTTCGGCCTGCTCGTCGTCACGGCCACCCCGGTCAACGCCATCCCCCGCCGGCTGCGCGAGCTCGGCGTACGGCTGGGCCTGATCGAGCCCCTGCCCGGCGAGTACGCGCCGGAGGACGAGGCCTACGCCGAGTACGGCGCGGAGTGGCGCGAGCCGCCCGCCCGCCGGACCCGCCGGGCAGCGGGTCGGGGCGCCGCCGTCCCCGGTCCGGACGGTGGCTGGGACGAGGCCGAGGAAGAGGCGCTCGGCAAGCGCCGCACGCCGCGCCGTACGCCCGCCCCGCCGCCCGCCGGGCGGGAGCCGGACGCCGTGGACCTCGCGGCCGCCGCCGCGGCCTCGCTGGACGGGGCCGTGCTGCACGGCGTCCAGCCGTCGCCGCTCGTCGCCGGCCTGAGCAGCGGCATCTCGACCGAGACCGGCCGGAGCGCGGACCGCCCCGGGGCCAGGAAGCCCGCCGGCCGGAAGACCGCCGAGGTCCCCGACCTCACCCGGGGCGTCCCCGATCTGACCAAGGGCGTGCCCGACCTCACCAAGCCCGCGCCGGAGCCGGGCGGGCTGCCGCCGCGCGCCGAGCAGCTCCAGCTCGCGGGCGACATCACCTACGCCCTGCCGTCACTCGATCTGCTGGAGCGTGGCGGCCCCGGCAAGACCCGCAGCGCCGCCAACGACGCCATAGTGGCCGCGCTGACGAACGTGTTCGCCGAGTTCAAGGTCGACGCGGCCGTCACCGGGTTCACCCGCGGGCCGACGGTCACCCGCTACGAGGTGGAGCTGGGCCCGGCCGTCAAGGTCGAGCGGATCACCGCGCTCACCAAGAACATCGCCTACGCGGTCGCCTCCCCGGACGTCCGCATCATCAGTCCGATCCCCGGCAAGTCGGCCGTCGGCATCGAGATCCCGAACACCGACCGGGAAATGGTCAACCTGGGCGACGTGCTGCGCCTGGCGGACGCCGCGGGCGACGAGCACCCGATGCTGGTGGCGCTCGGCAAGGACGTCGAGGGCGGCTACGTGATGGCCAACCTCACCACGATGCCGCACGTCCTGGTCGCCGGAGCCACCGGTTCCGGAAAGTCCTCCTGCATCAACTGCCTGATCACCTCGATCATGGTGCGGGCGACCCCCGAGGACGTCCGGATGGTGCTGGTCGACCCCAAGCGTGTCGAGCTCACCGCCTACGAGGGCATCCCGCACCTGATCACCCCGATCATCACCAACCCCAAGCGGGCCGCCGAGGCCCTCCAGTGGGTCGTGCGCGAGATGGACCTGCGCTACGACGACCTCGCGGCCTTCGGCTTCCGGCACATCGACGACTTCAACGCGGCCGTCCGGGAGGGCAAGGTCAAGCCGCCGGAGGGCAGCGGGCGGGAGCTGTCGCCCTACCCGTATCTGCTCGTCATCGTGGACGAGCTCGCGGACCTGATGATGGTGGCCCCGCGGGACGTGGAGGACTCCATCGTCCGGATCACCCAGCTGGCCCGCGCCGCCGGCATCCATCTGGTGCTGGCCACCCAGCGGCCGTCCGTCGACGTCGTCACCGGTCTGATCAAGGCGAACGTGCCCTCGCGGCTCGCCTTCGCCACGTCCTCACTCGCCGACAGCCGGGTCATCCTCGACCAGCCGGGCGCCGAGAAGCTGATCGGCAAGGGCGACGGGCTCTTCCTGCCGATGGGGGCCAACAAGCCGGTCCGCATGCAGGGCGCCTTCGTGACCGAGGCCGAGGTCGCGGCCGTCGTCAAGCACTGCAAGGACCAGATGGCCCCGGTCTTCCGGGACGACGTGACGGTCGGCTCGGCGAAGAAGAAGGAAATCGACGAGGACATCGGTGACGACCTCGATCTGTTGTGCCAGGCGGCCGAGCTGGTCGTATCCACCCAGTTCGGGTCGACTTCGATGCTCCAGCGCAAATTGCGTGTGGGATTCGCCAAGGCGGGCAGGCTCATGGACCTGATGGAGTCGCGCAATATCGTGGGCCCGAGCGAGGGCTCCAAGGCGCGCGACGTCCTGGTCAAGCCCGATGAGCTGGACGCGGTCCTCGCGGTCGTCCGCGGCGAGTCCCCCGAGTGACCTCCCCGTCCGGAACAGGTGCCTGACCAACCGTTTCTCTCGGCGACGCGCGCAGTTGAGGGGGAGGGAAGAGGTGATGTACCACCGCCGGTGCCGCAGAGCATTCTGATGGCCTACAAAGTCCGTCTTCCCGCTTGCCCGATGCTTTTGCATCCCCCCTAGACTGAATCTCCAGCAGGTGGCTGCACGCTCGAAAGGCGCCCACGTGTCCATCGGCAACTCTCCCGAAGACGACCGGCCCTCCGTCGGACGTTCTCTTCAGCAGGCCCGTATCAGCGCAGGACTGACTGTCGATGAGGTCAGTTCGATTACTCGCGTACGCATTCCGATCGTTCATGCGATCGAACAGGATGATTTCACCCGCTGTGGCGGACACGTGTACGCCCGAGGGCATATCCGCACGCTGGCTCGTGCCGTCGGGCTCGATCCGGTCCCGCTTCTGGAGCAGTACGCCGCGGACCACGGCGGGCGGCTCGCGCCGACCCCCGCCGCGCCGCTGTTCGAGGCCGAGCGGATCCGCCCCGAACCCCGGCGGCCCAACTGGACGGCGGCGATGGTCGCCGCGATTGTCGCGGTCGTCGGTTTTGTCGGATTCACCCTCTTCAATGGCGGCGCCCAGGGGGAGAACACCTCCGTCGCCGCCGACCCGTCCACCGCCAAGCCCGCCAAGCCGTCCAAGGCGCCCGGCGGCAAGGCCGGCCGCGGCAAGGCCGACCCCAAGCCGGCCCCGTCCGACAGCGCCATCGCGGGTGTCCCGGCCAACAAGGTCACCGTCAAGCTCACCGCCGAGAACGGCCAGACCTGGATGTCCGCCAAGGATCACAACGGCAAGCTGCTGGAGGAGGGCGTACTGCGGCAGGGGGCCTCCAAGACCTTCACCGACAGCAAGCGCATCGACCTCGTCCTCGGCAACGCCGGCGCCGTCCAGCTGTTCGTGAACGGCAAGGAGATCAAGAAGCTGGGCGAGGACGGCCCCGTCCAGCGGCTGAGCTACACCCGGGGCGACCCCGAGGTCGGCTGACCGGGCGCCCGGGGCGGCCGCGGGAGCCGGCGGGGTGACCGGTCTCTCCGCGTCCCGGAGTGACTCGGCAGCGGACGCGGTGCCGGGACAAAGTAGGCTGAGCCCTATGCCCGAACGCCGTACCGTCGCTCTTGTCACACTTGGCTGCGCCCGTAACGAGGTGGACTCGGAGGAGCTGGCAGGCCGCTTGGCGGCGGATGGCTGGGACCTCGTCGAGGACGCCGCCGACGCCGATGTGGCCGTCGTCAACACCTGTGGCTTCGTCGAGGCCGCCAAGAAGGACTCCGTCGACGCCCTGCTGGAGGCCAACGATCTGAAGGATCACGGCCGCACCCAGGCCGTGGTGGCCGTCGGCTGCATGGCCGAGCGGTACGGCAAGGAGCTGGCCGAGGCGCTGCCCGAGGCCGACGGTGTGCTCGGCTTCGACGACTACGCCGACATCTCCGACCGGCTCCAGACCATCCTCTCCGGCGGCGTCCACGCCTCCCACACCCCGCGCGACCGGCGCAAGCTGCTGCCGATCAGCCCCGCCGAGCGGCAGGCCGCCGCCGACGTGGCCCTGCCCGGGCACGCGCAGGACGGCGCGGAGCCGCCCGCGGAAGCCCCCGCCGACCTGCCGGAGGGCCTCGCGCCCGCGTCCGGCCCGCGCGCCCCGCTGCGCCGCAGGCTCGGCGCCAGCCCCGTCGCCTCCGTCAAGCTCGCCTCCGGCTGCGACCGGCGCTGCACCTTCTGCGCCATCCCGTCCTTCCGCGGCTCCTTCATCTCCCGCCGCCCCGCCGACGTGCTGAACGAGACCCGCTGGCTGGCCGAGCAGGGCGTCAAGGAGATCATGCTGGTCTCCGAGAACAACACCTCCTACGGCAAGGACCTCGGCGACATCCGGCTGCTGGAGACGCTCCTGCCGGAGCTCGCGGCAGTGGACGGCCTGGAGCGGATCCGCGTCAGCTACCTCCAGCCCGCGGAGATGCGGCCGGGCCTGATCGACGTCCTGACCTCCACCGAGAAGGTCGCCCCCTACTTCGACCTGTCCTTCCAGCACTCCGCGCCGGGCGTGCTGCGGGCCATGCGCCGCTTCGGCGACACCGACCGCTTCCTGGACCTGCTGGAGGCGATCCGCGCCAAGGCCCCGCAGGCCGGTGCCCGCTCCAACTTCATCGTCGGCTTCCCCGGCGAGAGTGAGGAAGACCTCGCCGAGCTGGAGCGTTTCCTGAACGGGGCGCGTCTCGACGCCATCGGCGTCTTCGGCTACTCGGACGAGGACGGCACCGAGGCCGCCGGCTACGAGAACAAGACCGACCCGGAGATCGTCGCCGAGCGCCTGGAGCGCGTCTCGCGGCTCGCCGAGGAGCTCACCGCGCAGCGCGCGGAGGAGCGGATCGGGGACACCGTCGAGGTGCTCGTCGACCGGGTCGACGAGGAGGGCGTCATCGGCCGCGCGGCCCACCAGGCGCCCGAGACCGACGGCCAGGTGCTGCTGGACATGGGCGGCGCCGAGGCGCCGGCCCCCGGCCGTATGGTCGTGGCAAAGGTCGTGGCGAGCGAGGGTGTGGACCTCGTCGCCCAGCCCGTGGGGAGCGAATGGTGGAGCGAGGAGGCCGCCAGATGAGCGGAGTCCCGGCCTCCGCAGCGGGAGGCCACGCCCCCGCGGCGTCCATGCGGCAGGCCGGGCTGTGGAACATCGCCAACATCCTCACCATGGTGCGGCTGCTCCTCGTGCCCGGGTTCGTCCTGCTGATGATGCACAACGGCGGCTACGACCCGGCCTGGCGCTCCTTCGCCTGGGCGGCATTCGCCGTCGCCATGATCACGGACCTGTTCGACGGCCATCTCGCGCGGACGTACAACCTGGTCACCGACTTCGGGAAGATCGCGGACCCGATCGCCGACAAGGCGATCATGGGGGCGGCGCTGATCTGCCTGTCCACCCTGGACGATCTCCCGTGGTGGGTGACCGGGGTGATCCTCCTGCGCGAGATCGGCATCACGCTGATGCGCTTCTGGGTCATCCGGCACGGGGTCATTCCGGCCAGCCGGGGCGGAAAGATGAAGACGCTCGCCCAGGGCGTCGGCACCGGCATGTACATCCTGGCGCTCACCGGGCCGCTGGCGACCCTGCGCTTCTGGGTGATGGCGGTGGCCGTCGCATTGACGGTGCTGACCGGTCTGGACTACGTGAAGCAGGCCGTCCAGTTGCGCCGTGCCGGGCGGTCCGCGGAACCGGGCGGGCCCGCGCGGTGAGCACCGGGGTCGGCAGCCGGGCGCCCGAGGCCCTCGCGGTGCTGCGGGAGCGCGAGCAGACGGTGGCCGTCGCGGAGTCGCTCACGGGCGGCCTCGTCGTGGCGGAGCTGACGGCGGTCGCGGGCGCCTCGGAGTCGGTGCGCGGCTCGGTCACCGCCTACGCCACCGACGTCAAGCGCGACCTGCTCGGCGTGGACGGAGCGCTGCTCGCCGCGCGCGGTGCCGTGGACCCCGAGGTGGCGCGGCAGATGGCCGAGGGTGTGCGGGCGCTCCTCGGCGCGGACTGGGGGCTCGCCACGACGGGCGTCGCCGGGCCGGCCCCCCAGGACGGCAAGCCGGTCGGCACGGTCTTCGTCGCCGCCGCCGGCCCGCACGGCGCGGGCGCGGTGCGCGAGCTGTCGCTGGACGGCGACAGGGCGCGCGTGCGGGCGGAGAGCGTACGCGAAGTTCTCGCGCTCCTGTTGTGCGAACTGACAGAGAACGCGGGGGCAAAGGATACGGAACACAACGGGGGGAATTGATGTTTGCAGCCCTGAGTGAACACGACATAGCTCCCCGCACGGCCGCACCCCGAGGCGGTACGGTGGGGCGTGAAGGAACCGGATTCGCGGTCCAAGGAGGGAGCCACCGATGATTCTGCTCCGTCGCCTGCTGGGTGACGTGCTGCGTCGGCAGCGCCAACGCCAGGGCCGCACTCTGCGCGAGGTCTCCTCGTCAGCCCGGGTCTCGCTCGGTTACCTCTCCGAGGTCGAGCGCGGGCAGAAAGAGGCGTCCTCCGAGCTTCTCTCCGCAATCTGCGACGCTCTGGACGTACGGATGTCCGAGGTCATGCGTGAGGTGAGCGATGAACTGTCGCTCGCCGAGCTGGCGCAGTCGGCGGCGGCGAGCGAGCCGGTACCCGCGCCGATGCGGCCGATGTTCAATTCGGTGTCCGTGACGTCCGTGACGGGCGTACCGGGGGAGCGCGTGACCATCAAGGCCCCCGCGGAGGCCGTGGACGTGGTCGCGGCCTGACACCGTTCGTTCCGGAAAAGGCGTCCGTTTGACGTCGAGGGTCCTGGTCAGAAGTTCGACCAGGACCCTTTGCCGTTCTCCGGCCGCTGTCGCGCTCCTGTGCGATGGTGGGAAGGCCGGTGGAACGGAACTTTCCGGATGAACAGGAGGAAGCGGATGTCTGTCGTCAAGAGCCCGCTGTCCGAGCAGGACCGCAAGATCGTCGGCGACGCCCTCCAGGGCGCGCTCGTGGATCTGGTGGACCTCTCCCTCGTGGCCAAGCAGGTCCACTGGACCGTGGTCGGCCCGCGTTTCCGCTCCGTGCACCTGCAGCTCGACGACGTCGTCGCCAGTGCGCGCAAGCATGCCGACACGGTGGCCGAGCGGGCCTCGGCCCTTGGTGTCGCACCGGACGGCCGAGCCGAGACCGTTGCCAAGACCAGTGGCATCGACACGGTCGGCGGCGGCTGGAACAAGGACACCGACGCCGTCCGCATCCTCGTCGCGGCACTCGGTGCCGTCATCACCCGGATGCGGGAGCGCATCCGCTCGACGGCCGACCCGGACCCCGTGACCCAGGACATCCTCATCGGTCTCACCGGGGATCTCGAGAAGCACCACTGGATGTTCCAGGCGGAGAACGCCTGAGCCCCGCGCGGGGCGCGTGCGGGGCCCGCCGCCGTCTCCGGTGGCGGGCTCGGCCGGGCCACGGTCTCCTGGGTGCATGGACGAGCACCCGGTGATCCGCTTCACCAACGAGCTGATGGTGGTCACGGACCTCGACCAGGCGGCCGCCGGGGCCTTCGTGCGCAGCGTCTACCAGGAGGGCGTCCACGAGGGGGAGCAGCGCGTGATCAGTGAGCTGCACCGGCGGGACCGCGAGGTCGCGGAACTGGAGGCCCGGCTGGCCGCGCTGCGCGGAGAGCCCCCGGAGGAGGCCCCCGGCTGATGGTCCGGGCCCGGCCGGGCGGCGGGCAGGCCGCCCGCTTCACCTGGCTCGCCCTCCTCGCGCCGGTCGCGGGCGGCGCATGGTGGTGGGCGTTCTTCCGGGTGCTCGCCCAGCCCGGCGCGGCCGGGCCGGTGGAGCTGTCGCTGGCCGCCGGGGGCTGGGGGCTCAGCCTGCTGCCCGTGCACTGCGTGCCGCGCGTCCGGCGCCGCCGGTGGTTCCGGCGGCCGCACCGGCGCCACCGGGCCGGTGGGAGCCGGGGTGAGGACGGAGGTGGGGGCGGATTCCCCGGGGGCGGATCCCCGGCGCCTCACCCACTCGGGTCAGCGCCGCGGCCTGATCCGCCGGCCGGGCCGGACGCGCCCGGCGCGTCCGGACCACCGGAGCCGGGGCCGGGCTGGCAGCGGGGGCACCAGTAGGTGGAGCGCTCCTGGCCGCCCGGGCCCTGGTCGGCCATCCGCACCGGGGTGCCGCAGCGGCGGCACGGACGCCCTGCGCGCCCGTACACCCACAGTCGGTGCTCGGGACGGGGATCGGCCGTGGTGATACGGGTGAAGCGCTCCTTGTTGGCCTCCAGCAGCCTTCTGGCCAGGGCGGTCAGCCGGCCGGGATCGGGGAGCTCCCCGGCGGGCAGCCAGGGGGAGACGCGGAGCAGGAAGCAGAGCTCCGACTTGTAGACATTGCCGATGCCCGCCAGATTGCGCTGGTCGAGCAGGGCCTCGCCCAGGGCGCGGGCGGGCTCGGCGAGCAGCCGGCGCGCGGCCTCCTCCGGGTCCCAGCCGGGGCCGAGGAGATCGGGGCCCAGATGGCCGACGACCGTGTGCTCCTCCGCCGTGCGCAGCAGATCCAGCGCGGGCAGGCGGTAGCCCACGGCCGTGTACCCGGAGTTGGCGAGGATCGCCCGGATCTGGTGCGCCGGCCCGCCGCGCGGTCGCTCGCCGGTCGCCTGGATCCGCCAGGACCCGTCCATGCCCAGATGGGAGTGGAGGGTCAGCCCGCCCTCGACGCGGGTCAGCAGGTGCTTGCCGCGCGGAACGACCTCCGTCACGGCCCGGCCGGTGAGGTCGACGGTGGCCAGCCGGGGCACCCGTAGATCGCTGCGGACCAGCGTCCGGCCGGCCAGGGCGCGGTGGAGGTTGCGCGCGGTGAGCCAGACGGTGTCCCCCTCGGGCATCGCTACCTCCTCGGACGCGGCGGGACGCGGCGGCGTGGGACGGCTCAGGCGCCGCGCAGCCGCAGGCCGCGCGGCGTGGCGTGGAAGCCCGCCTCCTCCAGGAGCGCTCCCAGCGGGGACGACAGCGCCGACGCGCCGTTGACCCGCTCGACCGTGACCGTACCCAGCATGCCCGCGTGCGCCGCCTCCGCGAGGGCGGCGGCCGCCTCACGCAGCCCCGGGTCGTCGGGCTCGGGAGCCTCGGCGCCCTCCCGCTGGGGCCAGGCCAGCACGGTCTTCCCGCCACGCTCGACGTACAGCGCCAGCGCGCCGTCGAGCAGCACGACCAGCGAACCGGCCTTGCGGCCGGGCTTGTGCGACGCCCCGGCCGGCGGCTCCGGCCACGGCAGGGCCGCCCCGTAGGCGTTGGCGGGGTCGGCGGCGGCGAGCAGGACGGCCCGGCGCCGGCCGGGC
>NZ_JBFAPH010000250.1:0-9230 GCF_040675635.1 Streptomyces sp. NPDC049577 | reverse complement strand
GCGAAGAAGGACAGCGTTCCCGCGCACACCCAGCGGATGCGGCGGAACTCCGCCCAGCCCTCGCGGATGTCGGCGAGCAGGGAGGCGGATCGGGGCGGCGTGCCGGCGGCGAGGGGCAGACGGGCGAGGCAGCCCGCGGCGACCAGGTACGTCAGGGCATCGAAGGCGAGGGCCGGCCCGCCGCCGGCGGCCACCACGAGCAGGCCCGACGCGCTCGGCCCGAGAATCTTCGTGGCGTTGCGCACCGAGCCGAGCAGCGCGTTCGCCTGCCGCAGCCGGGACTTGCCGACGAGCTCGGGCAGGAGGCCGCGCAGCGCGGGGGTGGTGAAGGCGGCCAGGATGCCGTTGAGGAGTTCCAGCCCCGCGACGGGGAGGAGCGCGTAGTGGCCGGTGAGCAGCAGTGCGGCGACGGCTCCCTGGGTGAGGGCGGAGCCCAGGTTCGCGGCGACCAGCACCGTGCGGCGCGAGAGGCGGTCGGCGGTCGCGCCGCCGATCAGGAGGAACACGAGCAACGGCACCATGCGGGCGGCGAGGACGACGCCGAGGTCCCCGGTGCGGCGGCCGGAGGCGTCCAGCACCGCGAAGGCCAGCGCGACCGGGGCCATCGAGCTGCCCAGCAGTGAGACGAGCTGCCCGGCGAAGAACCGGCGGAAGCCGGCGTGGTGGAGGAGAGATTCGCGCACCGGCCCGAGTCTCCGGCCGCGCAGCGGGCGGCACCACTGGTTTATTCGGCGACCCGCCGGGATCCGGCCGTAAGATGAGCCGCTCACCGCGCCTTCGAGGATGTCCAGTTGACCCCGTATTCCCTCGCGTTCTACCTGGACGTGATCACCACCGGAAACCTGCTCGGCGTGCCGCCGGACGCCGGTCCCGATGAGGTCACCGGACTCCTGGGGCCCGAATTCGCCGAGAACCGCTTCGGCGGGCGGAGCATGTGCCGTGACCACGGCCTGGTCGAGTTCTTCTGGGACCGGCCGTCCCCGGCGGACCCCTGGACCGGCCACCACTTCAGCCTCCAGGTCCACCGGCTCGCCCGCGGGGGCGGGTCCGTGGTCAACGAGAACATCCGGGCCCGGTACGGACGGTTCGGCCGCCACCTGCCCTTCGAAAAATTGCGGCGCATGCTGGAAAAGCGCGGAGTGCCGCTGGTGGAGGTCCCGGAGGACGGGAACGCGCCGGAGATCGTTCGGTACGTACAGCCGCGTTCCCGGGTGGATCTCTATGTCGTCCGCAGCCACCCGGAGTGGCGGACCCCGCCCCACAACGAGCGGATCGGCGACGTACGCTCGATCGTCTCCGCCGGATGAGAGGACGGACGGCACATGCTTCTGTGGATCAACGGGCCCTTCGGCGGCGGCAAGACACAGACCGCACACGAGCTCCAGCGGCGGCTGCCCGGCAGCGTGATCTGCGACCCCGAGCACGTCGGCTTCGGGCTTCACCGCATGCTGCCGGCGCCCCTCCGGGGCGACTTCCAGGACCTGGCCGCCTGGCGGCAGGGCGTGTACGAGGTCCTCGACCTGGCGCTCGGCAAGCACGCCGGGACGGTCATCGTCCCCATGACGGTCGTCGAACCGGCCTACTTCGAGGAGATCGTCGGCCGGCTCCGGGCGCGCGGCCACGACGTCCGGCACTTCGCGCTCCTCGCGGAACGGGCCACCGTACTGCGACGGCTGCGCGAGCGCGGCTTCGGGCGCGCGGTGCGGCTGGTCGCCGGGAAGGAGGCCCCGCTGCGCTTCGAGAGCTTCGCCGTCGCCAAGCTCGACCTGTGCCTGGAGCGGCTGCGGGCCGCGGAGTTCGCGGAGCACATCCGGACCGACCACCGCACCGTTCCGCAGGTCGCCGAGCGCATCGCGGCGTCCGCCGGGCTGAGCCTGCTCCCGAACACGGACGGCCCCCTGCGGGGCCGGCTGCGCCGCGCCTGGACGGGGGCCAGGCACATCCGGTTCGACTGAGCGCGCCCTTCACGTCGGGTACACCCTGAGCCGGACCGCTCACCAGCGGGCTCCGCCGTACGGCGGAAGCGCTCACGACCAGCGGCTGACGTGCCCGGGCCGGGCGTCGAACAGGATCGTTCGTGGCGGAGCGGAAGTCCCTCCCACTCCACCGCTTCGGATTCCACGACGCCCGAACGGAGTTCCACCGTGCCCAGATCCAAGCTGTCCCACCGCGCCGTCACATTCTTCGCGGCGACCGCCATGGTGGCGACCACCGCGGGGATCGCCTCCGCGTCGACGGCCCCCACGCCCGGGCCCGGCCGGGACGCGCGGGCCTCCGGCCCCTCCGGGGCTGTCGTCTCCAGCCTCAGGGGCTGGGGCCGCATGGACTACCCCGTCGCCGGTGACGATATCCAGGTCACCGTCGACGCCCACGCCACCTTCGGGGGTCTGGGCCGGGCCAGGCCCGACAAGTCCTGGGGGACCTTCCGCATCTACCACCGGATGGCAGCCGCCAACGGCGAGCCCGAGAAGGTCAACTGGGGCGACTTCGAGGTGGACTGTCTGACCAGCGGCGGTCCCACCGCCACCGTGACCGGGCGCATCGTGCGCACCGGGGGCAACGCCGGTGCCTGGGACGACTATCTGAAGCGGCACATCCGCATGGGGATCAGCTTCTACGTGGGAGCGGGCAAGGGCGGCGGTCCCGGCCGCATCGGGCTCTCCGGAGGCACCGCGGAGGGCGAGCCGCTGCTCAGCGCGTGCATGGCACCGGCCGCCGACTCCAAGGTGACCAAGGGCGGCTACGACCTCACCGACAAGGCCCCGGCCCGCTGAGACGCCCGGAACCCCGGGCCGCTCGGGACCCTCTCACCTGCCAGAGGGCTCGAAAGGGGCAGGAACATGAAGTTCAGAACTCGGTACGCGGGCGTGGTCGCGGCGGTCGTCTGCTGCTGCCTGCCGATGGCCGCCTGCGGTACGGAACGTGCCGACGGGCCCGGAACGGCGGCGTCCGCGCCGGACGGGACCAGTGACGACCAGGGGACGAACCTCCCGGACACGACGTCCGACGATCAGGGGACCAGCCTCCCCGACACCACCTCCGACGACCATCCGGACCCCGACGGTCCGCCCATGGGCGACACCGCGGACGACGACGGCGGAGTCCCCACCGCCGGCCCGCACCGCTGGTTCCCGATGCTCCGCGAGTTCCACGCGTACCTCACCACCAAGGCCCCGAAGGCGGACGCGGCCGTGGCCCCGCACGTGACGCGCGTCTACATCCGCACCCCGGCAGGCACCGACCGCGTCGAGGCCGTCGTCCGGGTGGACTACGGAGCGGGCGAACAGGAGGACGCCGACCGCACGGCCAAGGCGTTCGTCACGTGGCGGCGCTCGGCGTACGGCGACCACGGCCACGTGCGGGTCCTGGGTCCGGCGAAGACCACGGCGGACGGGGACTGGTAGCCCTCGCGCCGGCCGGTTCGCTGTGGCGCCCGCGCCGACCGGGGCGGGTTCGAGGGCCATGCCACGGAGTCCGGCTTCTTCCGCGGAATGCCGGTGGGGGCGGTGGCAGACCCTGCCGCCGCCCCCACCGGGTCATCGCTTCCTAGTAGGACAGGTCTTTCTGCTCTGTGATCAGGCGGCCGGCTATGTGCAGGTTGCCGTCGGAGTCGAGTACCGCGATGATCTTCTTCGTGGAGCCGTGGTGGGTCGTGAAGTAGATCTTGTCCGCCTCCTGAGAGGTGGAGTAGTTCGTGTTCACCGACAGCTCGATGCTCACCGGCGAGCTGATGAGCATGTCCTTCTTGGGCGAGTTCGGGTAGATCTGGTTCTGCCGCAGTCTGATGCGGCCGTGGGTGTCGCCCTCGTTCCAGTCCGTCGCCACTCCGAGATCGATCTCCGCCATGAGGCTTCCTCTCGGTCCCGGCGGGCCGTTTCCCTTCTCGCGGGCTTCGGCCGCGTCGTTCCGTGCGTGAAGCCCGACAGGACGCGCCCGCTCCCCAGTGAAAGAACATCCCGGCCGGGTGGCATGCCACATCACCCGAACCGATCCAGAACCTACACGCTTCAGTCACATAAGGGCATCGAACTCCGAAAATGACTGTTTGTGATCAAAAGTTGCTGCTTTTTGAGCGAGTTGGTCGCATCTACGTCGCGCAACCGGCGAGCTGCTCCCTCCCGGGACCCACGAAGTCCCCGCCGTGTTTTCGAAGTTGCTGGTGTGCCGGGTGGGCGGTCTGATGAGGTCGGTTGGGTGCTGACTCTGGGACCTGACGGCATGGGTGAGGATCTGTCAGTGCCATCTGCTGAACGTCCGCAGCGCACTGCCGGGCGGTCCGCGGGCTCCGGCCTACACCACGTTGACCACGGAGTGTGGGTGCTCTCCTTCGGTTCCTTCGTTCTGGTGCACTGTCCGGTGCGGCAATGCCTTCTTGAGGGCGCGTTCGTTGGTGCGATGGCGGCTTGAGCGGCCGGTACGACAAACGCTGTCCGGGATGTATGGGAGCAACATTGATCAAGAACGAGCGACTGCGACGCGGACTGGTCGTGGCGGGCACGATGGCAGCGGCAGTCGGAGGCAGTATCGGCGGTGCACAGGCCGCCGAGCTGCCGGAGCTGGGCACCCCGGTTGCGGCCAGCGGGCTCACGTCCGGCCTGGACAGCGTTTCCGAGGCCAGTCCCATCCTCGTCACTGGTGGGCTCGCCAACTCGAAGCAGACCATTGGCGGCAAGGTTGTGGATACGTTGCGCGACAGCATCCTGGAAAAGGTCCGGATTCTCGATTAGGTTCCTGACAGGTGACCTGGGTCTTGGGTACTGAGGCCACGCAGGTGGCTGCTCACCTGGACGACTTCGTTGTGCAGGTGGGCAGGCGCCTTCCGTCTGGGGAGCCGGGAGCGTTTTTCGCCGCGCAGGGCCCGCTGGCTGTTCTGGCGGAGTCCGGATGGGCTGCGCAGTATGTGCGCAAGCTGCTGGGTGACGTCTGCCGTCAGCCGGACCGTGGTGTGCCCGGCATGACCGATGAGGGCGTCGTCGTCGCGCAGGGTGCAGGCTGGTCCCTGACGCTTCGTGTCGCTGCCCCTTATCGGCAGGACGGGCTGGTCAGCGCCGCCGCGCACTGCCTGATCGCGCCGCTGGGAACGGATCCTGCGCTGGTGGAGGTCTTTGCACGTCCCGCCCATGAGCGTCCCGATGCCTTGGACGGCCGGGCGCTGACTCCGCTCGGTATGCGCACGGTGGCCAAGGGCCAGGTTCTCGCCCTGGATGCCGGGCAGCATCTGGCAGTCTTCACGCAGCCGGATGCCGCCTGCCCGCATCTGCTGCTCACCTCGCCCCCGGTGGTGGCCTACCGGCTGGCCTACGACCGTACGACGCTGCGTCCCGTCCAGGTCATCAGTGCCGACCTCGACGCGACCCGGCTCACCTACGCCATCCGCCTGCTCGGCGCTGCGGGGAAGTCCACCTCCGGGCCCCGGCTCGAAGAGCTCTCCCGGCATCCGCAACATCAGGTGCGCTGGGAGGCCATCCGCGCCCTGTTCCGCGTCGACCGCCCAGCGGGGACCGCGCGACTGCGTGAAGCCGCCGCCCACGATCGGCATCCGGAGATCAGGGCCACCGCGGCCGCGGCCCTCGGCCAGGCACCGGCCCCGGCGCCCCGGCCCGTCGGGGCCACCTGAAGGAGAGCTGCCCCGTGGCCTACACCCTCCCCGCCGCCCGTCAGTCGCCAATCACTCTGGCCGACTACCTCGACCACATCAACGCCACCGTCGACACCGCCGACACCGATTCCGTGCTCGCGTCGGCCGACGCCCTGAGCGCGCTGAACGGTGACGCGGACCTGCTGGTCGACCACCTCAACCAAGAGCTCGCCGATCTCGCCTCCTGGCAGAACGGCAACCCCTACATGGGACCGTCTCTTCTCCTGGGCCACGGTGAGAACTTCAGCGTCCGGGCGAACATCTGGCTCCCGCCGGCCCGCATGAGCCTGCACGAGGAGCAGACGCTGCACTCTTATGAGGTGCCGCACGACCACACCTTCTCGTTCTTGACGGTCGGCCACTTCGGGCCCGGCTACGAGACCACGATCTGGGAGTACGATCCCCACACGGTCACCGGGGTGCCCGGCGAGCACGTCGAGCTCCGCCTGCTCGAACACACCGACCTACCACGCGGGAAGGTCATGTACTACCGGGCAGGCCGGGACATCCACACCCAGCACCACCCGCCCGCCCTGTCGGTCTCCCTCAACCTCCTCATCCACCGCCAGGACGACCCGCACGCGCAGCAGCGGTTCTTCGACACCGACGGCGGGCGTCTGACCGGCAATACCCCCAGCCCGGCCACCCGCAGCCACCAGATCCTGTGCGATCTTGCCGGCCACCTCGGCGACCAGCGCACCGCACCCCTCCTCGAACACCTCGCCACCACCCACCCCTCTCCGGCCGTCCGGGCCAGCGCCCTGGAAAACTCCGTCCGCGTGCTCGGCCCTGACGCCGAACCAGTCCTCCTCCAGGCCGCTGACGACCCCCACCCCGCCGTCCATGGCCCCGCACGAAACGCCCTGGACAGCGGGACAGGAAACGACCGGCAGGTCAAAGCCACTCGTTGATCGCGGCGACGACGACAATTGCCTCGAAGCGGACTGCGAGCGCAGCCACGGAGCACCGGTCCGCACCCGCCGGCGGATCCCATCGATCAGCTTCCGCCGACCCACCGCTGGCTGGCCCCGCCCCGCCACCGGAAGCAATGGTTCCAGAACCGCCCACTGCTCGTCAGAAAGATCACCTCGCCCCACACCGAGATCATCGCGACGCGGGACGAGAGGCCAATCCCACTTCCAAAGCACGGCCTAGCGGCGGACGTCCGCGCGGAGGAGATTGTGGTCCGAGAGGCCACCGGCGTCCTCGACCGCCGCGCTGCTCGTTCCACCGCCCCGTACCACGACGTGGTCGATCCACTGCGCCGTCGAACCCGGCGTGGGCGGGCGGGTCGGCAGGGCGTCCGGTGGGAGGTCCGCGACGTCGAAGCCGGTGCCCAGGGCCGCCGCCACGACTCCGCGATCGGCGTTGAAATCGCCAAGGAGAATCGCCGGCCGTCCCGGCGCGGGGGCGGCCAGCTCGGCGAGGCGCGCCAGTTGACGGGTGCGTCGCCGGTCGCCGCTCACGTGGGTGGCCACGACGAGCGCCCCCGCGGTCTCGACTGCGAGCGCGCCCTTGCCCGGGTCGTCCTCGAAGGCGGCGGCGCCGACCTGGCGGCTCGGCCCGTCGGCCAGGAGCACGAGGTACTCCTCGGGAGCGCGCAACGCACAGGTGCCGTGGCGGGGCGCCGGGACGCGCGGGTAGCGCAGGGCGTGGACGGTCCGGCCGGGCAGCGCGTCGCGGAGGGCGGCCAGTTGGTCACCACTGACCTCCTGCAGGGCGATGACCTGCTCGGTGCGCCGCGCCAGCCGTTCCGCGACCGCGGCGACGCGCTCCGATTCGTCCGGCCAGCGCGCCACCACGTCCTCTCCCCAGTTCTCGGCATGGACGCGGTGCAGGACGTTCCAGGTGGCCACAGTGATCACAGGCCGCGATGTTAGCCACTCACATCCCCGAAGCCGGCCGCCGTGCCCCGATGGTGGTCAGCAGAACACGCATACCGCACCGCATACGCTGGCGGCATGACCCTGCGCAAGGCCGTCGACGTGCATGTCGACGCGATGCTCGAAGATCTCAGGACACTCGTCGAAACCGAATCTCCCTCGCGCGACCCGGACGCCTTGACGGCGTCGGCCAAGACCGTCGCCTCCGTCATCGAGAACCGGCTCGGCGGCCGGGCCGTTCTCGTCGAGAGCGAAGCCGGGCCGCACGTCCACTGGTCGGGCGGTGGCGATCCCCAGGTGCTGATTCTCGGTCACCACGACACGGTGTTCCCGCTCGGCACGCTCGAACGCCGCCCGTTCAGGGTCGAGGGCGGGCACGCCACCGGCCCCGGGGTCTTCGACATGCTCGGCGGTCTGGTGCAGGGCATTCACGGCCTGGCCGCGCTCGACGACCTGTCGGGCGTCGAGATCCTGGTGACCGCCGACGAGGAGGTCGGCTCCCGCTGCTCCCGGGCCCTCATCGAGGAACGCGCCCTGGCCTGCGGCGCGGTACTCGTCCTGGAGGGCGCCGCCGACGGCGGGGGAGTGAAGACCGGCCGCAAGGGCTGCGGCACGTTCCGGGTCTCCGTCACCGGCCGGGCGTCGCACGCGGGGCTCGAGCCCGCCGCCGGCGTCAACGCCCTGATCGAGGCGTCGCACCAGGTACTGGACATCGCGGCGCTGGGCCGGCCCGGCATCGGCACGACCGTCACCCCCCACCGTCGCGTCCGCGGGAACCCTGGACAACGTCGTACCCGCGGAGGCGACCGTCGTCGTGGACGTCCGCGTGGAGTCGGCCGCCGAGAAGGAACGCGTCGAGTCGGCATTCGCGGCGCTCGCCCCGTATCTCGACGGGGCGACGGTCGCGGTCGACGGAGGCATCGGCCGGCCCCCGATGCCCGAATCGGCGTCGGCGGAGCTCTTCGCGATGGCGCGGCAGCTGCTGCCCGGCCTCGAAGGCCGGGCCGTCGGCGGCGGAAGCGACGGCAACTTCACGGCCGCGCTGGGGGTGCCGACGCTCGACGGCCTCGGAGCGGTGGGCGGCGGCGCGCACGCCGACCACGAGTACCTGGTGGTCGGCGCCATGGCCGAGCGGGCCCACCTCGTGGCCGGGCTGGTGGACGCGATCCGCAACGCGTAGGGTCCGGCCGCCCCGGCCGCGGCCTGTCACACGTCGCGGCGCCGCACGACGAGCACGGCCAGTGCGACCGTGATCAACGGCCAGAGCGCGTACACGATCCAGCACCCGGGGACCGTGGCGGTGTAGGCCAGGGAATCCGGGTCCGGGTCCCAGGGCTCGATCAGGCGCTGCCAGGCGGGCGACACCAGCGCGTGCTTGATGTCCGCCGTCCAGCGGTCGCTCTCCGAGAACATGGTGGGCAGCATCAGCAGGAGGAAGACGCTGGTGACCATGGTCGCGGCGGCGTGCCGGAGCAGAACGCCCAGGCCCAGACCGACCAGTGCGCAGACCGGGGGCAGCAGCGCGGACGCCGCCAGTGCCCGGAACACCCCGGGGTGGGTGATCGGCACCCCGGCGTGCCGCCCGTGCAGGATCGCCTGGGAGAGCAGGAACGAAGCGGTGGAGGTGACCGTCCCGACCACGGTCCACAGCGCTCCGGTGACGGCCGCCTTGGCCAGCACCACCGAGCCGCGCGCGGGGACGGCCACAG